>JBPEXK010000031.1:0-12270 GCA_052031745.1 Marinobacter sp.
GGGTTGAGCAGCGTCTGCAGCGTTTCCTTGGGGAGTACGGCACCGGTCTGGAGATCGTGCGGGTCAACGTTGAAAGCACCCAGCCGCCGCAGCCGGTACAGGACGCCTTCCGCGAAGTACAGCGGGCCCGGGAAGACGAGCAGCGGGTGAAGGAAGAAGCCGAGACCTACCGCAATAAGGTGGTTCCGGAGGCTCGAGGTCAGGCCCAGCGCATGATTGAAGAAGCCAACGCGTACAAGCAGGAAGTGATCGAGCGGGCTCGCGGTGAAACCTCTCGTTTCCTCGAGCTGCTGGCGGTGTACCAGAACGCACCGACCGTTACTCGCGATCGCATGTACCTGCAGGCGCTGGAATCCGTGCTGTCCAAGAGCAGCAAGATCCTGGTTGATACCGAAAGCAGCGGCAACATGATGTATCTGCCGCTGGATCGACTGACCCAGGGTTCGCTGCCACGCAGTGGTAACGAGTCTTCAGGCAGCAGCAGCCAGATGGATATCCAGAATCTGACGGACCAGGTAATCCAGGAACTCAGATCCCGGCAGGATAACAACGTACGGAGGAGCAGATAATCATGGGACCTAAAGGTGTAGTGGGTCTTGCAGGCGCCCTCATAGTTGTCCTGCTGGTGCTGTCCAGTGTTTACATCATCCCGGAAACCCATCGGGGCGTTATGCTCCGGTTCGGGGAGCTGGTAGAGACTGACATCAAGGCGGGCATTCACTTCAAAGTGCCGGTTATCGATCAGGTCCGCGAGTTCGACATTCGGGTTCTGACCATGGACCTGCCGTCTCGGCAGTACCTGACGGTCGAGAAGAAGCCGCTGGACGTGGATTCCTACATTGCCTGGAAAATCCGCAACGTAGACCAGTTCTATCGGTCCACCGGTGGTGATGAGTTCCGTGCTCAGTCGCTGCTGCTGTCGCGGGTCGACAATGGTCTGCGGGATGAGTTTGGTATTCGTACCATGCACGAGGTGGTGTCTGGTCAGCGTGATGAGCTGATGCACGAGCTGCGCGACCGGGTCAACGAAACCTCACTGCAGGAATTCGGCATTGAGGTGCTGGACGTGCGGGTGAAGGCGATCGAACTGCCGGGTCAGGTCAGTGAGAACGTGTATCGTCGGATGGCGACCGAGCGTGAAAAGCTGGCACAGGAGTTCCGCTCCCGCGGCCGCGAGCTGGCCGAGGGTATCCGCGCCGATGCTGATCGTCAGCGCACGGTAATCCTGGCAGAAGCCTTCGCCGAGTCGGAAGAGACCCGCGGTGAGGGCGACGGTCAGGCTGCGGCGATCTACGCCGACGCCTACGGTTCCAATGCCGAGTTCTACAGCTTCTACCGGAGCCTGCAGGCGTACCAGAATACCTTCTCCAACAAGGACGACATCATGGTCATTGACTCCGACAGTGACTTCATGAAGTTCCTGAAGGATCCTCAGGGCGGTCGCTAGACCTCAAACCCTGGAGTCGAAAAACCGGAATACCTCGGTATTCCGGTTTTTTTGTGTCGGCCAAGCGTGTAAAATTCTCGCGGTTTTGTCCTCGGTTTTTTCTTGCCGTGGAATTCGCCCTAAATCCTGTGAAATCCCCACGGCGTTTTGTGCCGGAGCGGGTCTGACGGACAACGTAATCTCATGACAGTATCTGATCGCTGGTTACTGCCGGACGGGGTAGAGGACATCCTGCCGCCGCTGGCCGGACGGATCGAATCCCTGCGTCGGGATGTAATGGATACCTGCCAACGCTGGGGCTACCAGCTTGTAATCCCACCGCTGATTGAATACCTCGAGTCGCTGTTTACCGGCACCGGGCATGACCTGGAACTGCAGACCTTCAAACTGACCGACCAGCTCACCGGACGGATGATGGGCGTACGCGCGGACATGACGCCGCAGGCCGCTCGCATCGACGCCCACACCCTGGGGCAGGACGGCATCACCCGGTTGTGTTACGCCGGCCATGTCCTGCACACCCGGCCCCGGCACATGCTGACTGGACGTACCCCCATTCAGGCGGGCTGCGAGTTGTTTGGCAGCGAATCCGAATCGGCCGACCTGGAAGTTATCAGCCTGATGCTGGAGACCCTGAGGGTCGCCGGGCTGCCCCGTATTCACCTGGATCTGGCGCATGTGTCCATCTACCAGAGCCTGATTGGCGAGGCGGATTTCAGCCGTGACACCGAGGCCGCCATCTTTGACGCCATGGCCCGGAAATCCGTGCCTGAGCTCGACGAGCTGCTGGGCGATTGCCCGGCCGGCACTCCGGGCGCCCGGCTGCGCGAGCTGGCGCGGGTGAGCGGCGGAGTTGAAGCCCTGACCCAGGCCAAGCGCATTCTGGCCGGTTTTTCCGATGAACTGGATGCCGCCCTGGCCAAGCTGGGTCGGGTGTGCGACATGTTGGCCCGGGATTATCCCGAGGTTAGCGTCGGCTTCGATTTCTGTGAGCTGCGCGGCTACAACTACCACACCGGCCTGGTGTTTGCGGCCTATGTGCCTGGCCACGGCGATTCGGTGGCCAAAGGCGGCCGCTACGATGCCATTGGCCGGGAATTTGGCCGTGCCCGGCCTGCCACTGGCTTCAGTCTGGACATTCGGGCCCTGGTGGCCCTGGGCGAGCGCGTGCAGCAGCGCTCCGGTGCGGTGTGGGCGCCGGCGGACGAAGATCCGGCGCTGGAGGGCGTGATCGCCGGTCTGCGTCTCACCGAGACGGTGATCCGGGCGCTGCCGGAAGATGCCGGCGCCAATCCGTCGGCTCGTGGCTGCGACCGGCACTTGATCAAACGGGACGGCCAGTGGGTCGTCGAGAAATTGGACTGAGGCCCCGCCGGGCCTCGGTGAACTTTTATTTACAGGTAAACTTGCAGGACGCCGGTCTTCCGGGGCAGTCGCATTGAGAGATAATCATGGGTAAAAACGTAGTTGTGCTGGGCACCCAATGGGGTGACGAAGGCAAGGGTAAGATCGTCGATCTGCTGACCGACAAGGTCGCGGCCGTGGTTCGCTTCCAGGGTGGCCATAACGCCGGTCACACCTTGGTCATCGATGGCAAGAAAACCGCCTTGCACCTGATCCCGTCCGGTATTCTTAGGCAGCACGTTTATTGCCTGATCGGGAACGGCGTGGTGCTGTCTCCGGAAGCGCTGCTGAAGGAAGTGCGTGAGCTGGAAGCCAACGACGTGGCGGTTCGGGATCGCCTGCGTATCAGCCTGGCCTGTCCGATCATCCTGCGTACCCACGTTCGCATCGATCAGGCCCGTGAGCGTGCCCGCGGCAACGACAAGATCGGTACCACGGGCCGTGGGATTGGGCCCGCCTACGAAGACAAGGTTTCCCGCCGCGGCGTTCGCCTTGGCGATCTGTGCAACCTGGAAGACTTTGAGACCAAGTTGCGGGAGATCATGTCTTACCACAACTTCGTCCTGACCGAGTACTACAAGGAAGAGCCCGAGGACATCGATGCGGCCCTGGCTGAGCTGCGGGAAATGGGTGAGGAAATCCTGCCCATGGCGGCAGACGTGACCGACATGCTGCACGATTTCCGCAAGCGCGGCGAGCACATCCTGTTCGAAGGCGCCCAGGGCTCCCTGCTGGACATTGACCTCGGTACCTACCCATACGTGACGTCTTCGAACACCACCGCGGGGGGCACTGCCACCGGTTCAGGCTTCGGCCCGCTGTTCCTGGACTATGTCCTGGGCATCACCAAGGCCTACACCACTCGCGTTGGCTCCGGTCCGTTCCCGACTGAGCTGTTTGACGACATGGGTCACCACTTGGCGGTCAAGGGTAACGAGATTGGCACCACCACCGGCCGTTCCCGTCGGTGTGGCTGGTTCGATGCCGTGGCCCTGCGCCATGCCATCCAGATCAACAGCGTCTCTGGCATCTGCCTGACCAAGCTGGACGTGCTCGACGGCATGGAGACAGTCAAGGTTTGCGTGGGCTACAAGACCCCGCGCGGCGAGATCACCCGCCCGCCCATCGGCTGCGACACTTACACCGATATCGAGCCGGTGTACGCCGAGCTGCCGGGCTGGAGCGACAGCACGGTCGGCCTGACCAGCATCGACCAGCTGCCGGAAAACGCCAAGGCTTACATCCGGTTCCTGGAGGAGCAGATCGAGGCACCGATTGACATCATCTCCACCGGTCCGGATCGGGTCGAGACCATTACCCTGCGCCATCCCTTTGGCGAGTAACGGGCAATGAAAAAAGCCGCCGCACAGGTCACTGTCCGGCGGCTTTTTTGTGCCTGCTTGTTGGCGAGGCTGGCTAGGGTTTCTCGGCGATGATGGTGGCGCGCCGCGGCCCGGGGTAGCCCTCGATGGTACGGGACGGATCGTTCGGGTCGAGGAAATCCTGCAGTGAGTTGAAGCGCATCCAGTCGGTTGTGCGCTGCTCGTCGGTGGTGGTGTCGGTCACGTCTACCACCCGGGCGTTGCGGAATCCGGTGCGGTCGAGCCAGCGCAGCAGGGTGTCGCAACTGGGCAGGAACCAGACATTGCGCATCTGTCCGTAGCGGTCTTCCGGCATCAGGCTGTAGCCCTCGGGACCGTCCACCACCAGGGTCTCCAGCACCAGCTCACCCCCGCGACGCAAGGTGCCCTTGAGCTCCAGCAGATGATCCAGCGGCGAGCGCCGATGGTAGAGCACGCCCATGGAGAACGTGGTATCGAAGGCGCCCAGGTTCTCCGGCAGGTCCTCCATGCGCACCGGTAACAGGTCCACCGGGACCTCGCCCAAATAGCGCTTCACGCTCAGGAACTGGAACAGGAAGAGCAGACCGGGGTCGATCCCGATCACCCGTCGCGCGCCTTCACCCAGCATGCGCCAGCAGTGGTAGCCGGAACCACAACCCACGTCCAGAATGCGCCGGCCGTTGAGGTCCGACAGGTAGGGTTGGACCCGGTCCCATTTCCAGTCCGAGCGCCATTCGGTGTCGATGTAGGTGCCAAAGAAATCGAACGGGCCCTTGCGCCAGGGCATCAGCCCCCTCAATGCCGTTTCCAGCTCCTGTTGCTGCGCTGATCCGAGGGCGCCGTCGGTGCCCAAGGTGATCGCCGAGGCGTTCAGCTCAGCCGTGACCTCCGGCACCTGCGGCAGGCCATTCAGGGCGTCGAGCCAACGGCCGACATCGCCGTGCGGGTTGTCGTCAAAGCGCCAGGTCAGCTGAGCCCGCAGTCGGTCGGCCCAGTTTTGGAGGCCCTCGTCGGCCAGTTCGTTCAGAAGTGGGCCAAAGTGTGTCTGCCAGTCAAAATTCGCCATGGGTTTCCAGAAGCGTTGGGAGAAATAGAGGGTGGTTAGCGGCTCTTGATCGCGAGCATGGATACGAAATTAAAGCACTGGTACCACACCAGTACCTGATCAAAGCCGGCTGTCAGCAACCGGTCCCGGTGCGCCGCCAGGGTTTCCGGAATCAACACCTGCTCGATGGCGCTGCGTTTCTGGCTGATTTCCAGGTCCGAATAGCCGTTGGCCCGCTTGAATTCGTGGTGCAGGCGCGTCTGCACCTCCTGGTCCTGGTCGGAGTCGAAGCGGATCTTCTCCGACAGGATCAGCACGCCGCCGGGCCGCGTCGCGTCGGCAATGCGGGTGAGCAACTCGGTGCGCCGGTCCGGGTCGACAAACTGCAGGGTGAAATTAAGAGTGGTTACCGAGGCGTTGCTGAGCTCGGTGTCAAGGATGTCTTCGCACCTCAGGGTTACCGGCAGCTCGCTGTCGTCGAGGGCAATGTAGTGTTCGCAGCGCTCTATCATGGCCTCGGAGTTGTCCACCCCCACCAGGGTGCAGTCGGTGTGGGCGATGCCGTGTCGCATGGCCAGGGTGGAGGCGCCCAGGGAGCAGCCCAGATCGTAGCAATGGGAGCCGGCCTGGGCGTACTGCTCGGTGATGACCTCGATCATCGGAATGATGGTGGTGTAGCCGGGCACCGAGCGCCGGATCATGTCCGGAAACACCCGCGCCACGGAGGCGTCGAAGCGGAAGTCCTCTGGCCGCCGTTCAGTGGCGAACAGTCGGTCGGTTTCCTGGGCCGGGGCCGCGGGCTGGCGAGGGGGCTGGTTGTGCTTACTCATTGCTGCCTGCCTTGGCGTCGTCATCGGGTACCGCGCTGGCCGTGGGTGCCGGCCGACGACAGCGCACGCCGCGGTTCTTGTAATCGACCAGGATGCCGCGGAACGACGGGTCGACATCGGCGGCGATCGCCAGATACCCGTTCTCGCACACCGCATGCAATTCGGAGGCTTTGGGCGACATCCGGAACGGCTCGTCGGGAGTGATGTTGATGGCCTGGAAATCCCCCACCGGGACGTGGTCCTTGTTGTCCGAGTGGTCGATTTTACCGCTGCTTTCCAGCACCAGCACCGTGGCTATGACGGCGGCAATGGCGGTAACAATCAAACTGCGGACGGTGTAACGGGCCTCGTTCTGGCTCATGCCAACCTCATGTCTTAAAAAATTGAAGGGCTCAATATTGGCCGGGCAGGGTGATCGAGGGCGCTTGCAGCGCCGCCAGCTGTTCCCTGAGTGACAGAATCTGGTCGGACCAGAATCGGGGCTGGCCAAACCAGGGGAAGAAGCGGGGAAATGCCGGGTCGTCCCAGCGCTTGGCGAGCCAGGCGCAATGGTTGATCTGGCGATAACAGCGCAGGGGTTCGATCAGGTGGCGTTCCCGGCGGTTGAAATCCCGGAACATCTCATAGCCTTCCAGCAGCTCGCCGAGTTGGGCGCCGCGTTCGCTGTCTTCGCCGTTCAGCAGCAGCCACATATCCTGGATCGCCGGGCCGGTCCGGCAGTCGTCCAGGTCCACGAACAGCATCTCTTCGTCCCGGCACAGGATGTTGCCGGCGTGGCAGTCGCCGTGCAGGCGCAGGGAGTCGACCGGGCCGGCCTCGTCTATCCGGGCGCCACAGGCCCGGATCAGGTCTGGGATCAGGCTGTCCCACGCCGGACGCAGATCTTCAGGAATCCAGTCGCCTTCCAGCAGCAGCCGGTTGTCTCGTTCGATGCCGTCCAGGGGAGAAATCACCGGCCGATGTTGAAATGGCTGACGGGCGCCGATGTTGTGCATCTGCCCCAACCACTGGCCCAGCCGGTACAGGGTGTCGGTAACGCTGACATCTGGCGCCTGGCCGCCGCGTTGGGGGAATACCGCGAACAGAAAGTCGCCGTGTTGGCCCAGGGTGTCGCCGGATGCCAAGGTCAAGGGAGCCACCACCGGGATGTCCGCATCCAGGTATTCACGACTGATGCCGTGCTCCTCTCGGATGGCCGCTTCCGACCAGCGGCCCGGGCGGTAGAACTTGGCAATCACCGGCGCGCCATCGTCCAGGCCGACCTGATAGACCCGGTTCTCGTAGCTGTTGAGCGCAAACAGCCGTCCGTTCACCGCAAATCCCGCCTGCTCCATGGCGTCCAGAATGGTGTCGGGTGTCAACGCATCGTAGGGATGGGCCGATGTCGTTGTAGCCGTATCTTGGGTCATAAATAAAAGGTCAGAAACCTGTGCCGTAGTTGGATTTCATTGCCTGCAGGTGATACCAGTTTTCGTCCAGCTCCCAGCGCACGCGGCTGATGCCCGGCGCGGCCAGAATGAGGTTGCCAGCCCGCGCCTGCACCTGGGCCAGCTCACGTTCCGCCTTGCGCCAGCTGCGATGGTCGTCGCTCAGGTTGCGCATGGCCGGAAATACCACGCCCAGCGCCTGCTGGGTTGAGGTGCTGTGCGAGTGTAGCGAGCTCATCACGGCGGTATCGCCCTCAATGCGCAGGACCCGGTGCTGGTAGGGGTAATTGACGATCACTTCGTCACTTTGCAAGCGGTCATTCAGGCTGACCACTTCGAACCCACGCCAGCCGAGCCAGCTCACGAACAGCGCGGCCACCACCATGACCACAATAAACTGCTTCCTGTCAGACATTTGCCCCGGCTCCCTCCGCTGTGTCCTGCCCCACAGTATAACCGGTCTGGTGCCCTGAGTAAGCCCGCAGACCGGGAGCGACGGCGCAATTTCGGCACTTGGTGGCAATCGGTTATGCTGGCTGCGAATCGGATTTCACTCGGGAGGAAGGGCGTGTCGCGGGAGTTGCTTGAGGAGCTTGAGGCGCAAACGGTGGTAATTGGCGCGGGAGTGGTTGGCCTTGCAGTCGCCAGGGCGCTGGCGAACAAGGGGCACGAAGTGCTGGTGCTGGAGGCGGGCGACCATTTTGGCGAAGGCGTGTCGTCCCGTAATAGCGAAGTTATTCACGCCGGCATCTACTATCCCGAAGGCAGTCTCAAGGCGCGCCTGTGCGTGGACGGACGCCGACAGCTGTACGAGTATTGCCAGCGACAGGACGTGGCGCACCGCAAATGCGGCAAGTGGATCGTTGCCACGTCACAGGCGCAGAGTGACAGGCTGGAGGCGATCAGGGCAGGGGCGGAGCGCAATGGCGTGCGCTTGGAGCCCGTCAGCGGCTCCGCTGTGGCTGCCCGGTTGCCGGAGCTGACGGTGGCGTCGGCGCTGTGGTCGCCGGAGACCGGCATTGTCGACAGTCACGGTCTGATGTTGTCGCTGCTGGGGGATCTGGAGAGGGCCGGTGGCCAACTGGTGTTGCGGGCACCGGTGACCGGGGTGAGCACGGAAAACGGTCGGCACCGGTTGGCCGTGGCCGGTGAGATGCCCTGTGTCCTCCAGGCCGACAATGTGGTCAACGCCGCTGGCCTGGGTGCTCCGGCACTGGCAGGGCGTTGGTCAGGCCTGCCTGACGGCCAGAAACCACGGCAGTGGCTGGCTCGCGGGGTGTATTTCAGCTACAGCGGCCGAGCGCCGTTCGACAGCCTGATTTACCCGGTACCGGAGTCCGGCGGACTGGGGGTGCACCTCACTCTGGATCTGGCGGGCCAGGCTCGGTTCGGGCCGGACGTGGAATGGGTCGATGCCGAGGATTACCGGGTGGATCCGGACCGCAAGCACGCTTTTGTTCGGGGCATCAAGGCGTGGTGGCCAGGCCTGGATGAGGCTCGATTGCAGCCCGCTTACGCCGGCATTCGTCCCAAATTGGCGGGCCCGGACGCCGGCTTTGCCGATTTTCGGATCGATGGTCCGGACGACCACGGCGTGGCTGGCGTGGTGAATCTGTTTGGCATTGAGTCCCCGGGGTTAACCTCCTGCCTCGCCATTGCCGATCTGGTGGCGGCCAAGCTCGCCTAAGCTGGCGTTCGCGCCAACGCCCACACCTGCACCTGCTGAGTGCCGGCATCCATAAGCAGCGTCGCCAGCGCCTGCGCGGTGGCGCCTGTGGTGACGACATCGTCTACGATGGCCACGGACCTGGCGGGTAGCGCCCGAAGCTCAAACACTCCCTTCAAGTTGGCCTGCCGTTCCCGCCGATTCAGTTCCCGTTGGCTGCGAACCTTGCGGCTGCGTCGCACCAGGCCGGTGGCGACCGGCAGGTTGAGTTGCTGTCCCAGCTGTTCGGCGATGTCCTGTGCTTGATTGAATCCGCGCTTGCGCCGCCGGCTCGGGTGCATGGGTGCGGGCAGCAGGCAGTCGGGGCGAGGCAGCTGGCCGGAGTCCAGGCCTGCGGCCAGGCGTTGGCTCAGGCCTTCGATCAGTGGCCGAGCAAATTGGCGCTGGTGCTGGTACTTGTAGCGGCCAATCATGCTGTCCACCGGGTACTGGTAGCGCCAGGGTATTACTGAGTAGTCGTAGGGTGGTGGTTCACTCAGGCATTCACCGCACAGCTGACCGTCCGCGGCGAAGGGAAGTGGCAGGGCGCAGCATCGGCACGACCAGCGGTTCATCGGCAGGTCATCCTGGCAGGGTGTGCATAAGCCGTTGATTGCGTTGGGGGACAGGCAGGCCACGCAGGCGCCCGCCCGCTTTGCACTGTTAACCTTTAGTTCCATTAAGGTTGACAGCCAGTTCAGGCCCTTTATCATCTGATTCATCCGTAAACCCAGATTCCGGCAAAGGTTAACAGGACTTACCCATGACCGCTACCGCACCCGCTTCCGCCATTCGGCACGACTGGACGCTGCAAGAAGCACGCGACCTTTTCGAACTTCCGTTCAACGATCTTCTGTTCCGTGCCCAAAGCGTGCACCGGGAACACTTTGACCCGAATGAGGTTCAGGTCAGTACTTTGCTGTCGATCAAAACCGGCGCTTGCCCGGAGGACTGCAAATACTGTCCCCAGAGCGGTCATTACAACACCGGTCTGGAAAAGGAAAAGCTGCTGGAGATTGAAAAGGTGGTCGCCGAGGCGCGTGCTGCCAAGGACAAGGGCGCGTCCCGGTTCTGCATGGGCGCCGCCTGGCGCAGCCCGTCGAAAAAGGACATGCCTTACGTTCTGGATATGGTAAAGCAGGTTAAGGGCCTGGGCCTGGAAACCTGCATGACCCTGGGCATGCTGAAAGAGGAGCAAGCCAAGGAGCTGGCCGACGCCGGTCTGGATTACTACAACCACAACCTGGACACCTCCGAGAAGTTCTACAGCCATATCATCACCACCCGTACCTATCAGGACCGTCTGGACACGCTGGACAATGTCCGCAAGGCCGGCATGAAGGTCTGCTGTGGCGGCATCCTGGGCATGGGTGAGGACGAGGATGATCGCGTCGGCCTGTTGCTTCAGCTCGCCAACCTGCCGCAGCACCCGGAAAGCGTGCCGGTGAATATGCTGGTGAAGGTGAAGGGCACGCCGATGGAAAATGTCGAGGATCTGGATCCGTTCGATTTCATTCGCATCATTGCGGTGGCCCGGATCATGATGCCGGCCTCCCACGTTCGCCTGTCGGCCGGTCGCGAAGACATGAACGAGCAGATGCAGGCGCTGTGTTTCATGGCCGGTGCCAATTCCATCTTCTACGGCGAGAAGCTGCTGACCACCGCCAACCCGGAAGCGGACGCCGATATGCGTTTGTTCCAGCGCCTGGGTATTCGCCCCGAGCAGCGTGAGCAGTGCGCCACCGAGGAACAGGAAGAGGAAGCGATTGCCGACGCAGTGGAGTATGAGGCCACGCGCCACATGTTCTACGACGCGACGCGGGAATCTGCGGCGTCCTGATTTAGCCCTCAACTGCGGAAAGCACCGCGCGGGCAAGGCTGCCCGGGATACGCTACGAGCCCATCCATGGGCGCTTGAGTGAAGCCGTCCCTGGCTTCACACAATCCCGGGCAGCCTTGCCCGCCCGGTGCCCAGATTACGAGTAGATCGCGGGGTATTATTTTGCGTGACTTTGCAGGCGAGCTCGCTGAACGAAAACAGGCCGGGCTCTACCGAACCCGCCGCCAGATTTCCGGCCCCCAACAGCCCGCCCTAACCTCCGATGGCAAACCCCTGCTGTCGTTCTGCAGCAACGACTATTTGGGGCTCGCCAACCACCCAGCGAACATCGAGGCGTTAACCTCGGCGCTGCCCGAGACCGGGCTCGGTGGTGCCGCCTCGCATTTGATCTGCGGTCACCACGACGCCCACCATCAGTTGGAACGGCGGCTTGCTGACTTTACCGGCCGCAATTCCGCTCTGTTCTTTTCGACCGGGTACATGGCCAACCTGGGAGTGATTTCTGCGCTGGCCGGGCGGGGCGACACCATTTTTTCCGATCGGTTGAACCACGCCTCGATTATTGATGGCTGCATCCTGAGTCGCGCCAAGGTCCGGCGATACGCCCATGGTGATGTGGCTGAGTTGGAGGCCATGTTGGCCAACACCTCTGGGCACAAGTTGGTGGTCACCGATGGTGTGTTCAGCATGGATGGTGACGTGGCGCCGCTCCGGGAGCTGGCCCGGATCTGCAAAACCCATGATGCCCTGTTGGTGGTGGATGATGCCCACGGAATCGGGGTGCTCGGCCCCCAGGGGCGGGGCAGTGTGGCCGACGCCGGCTTGTCTGAAGCCGATGTGCCGGTGCTGATTGGCACCCTGGGTAAAGCGGTGGGTACCAGCGGTGCGTTTGTCGCCGGACCGGAGTTGCTGATGGATTATCTGGTGCAAAAGGCACGGACCTATATCTACACCACCGCCATGCCGCCGGCGATTGCCATGGCGACGTGCGCCAGTCTCGATCTGATTGAGCGGGACGATGACCGGCGCAGGCACCTCAAGGAGTTGATTGCGACGTTTCGCGAGAAGGCCGGTGCCATGGGCTATCAGCTGATGCCCTCGGAGACCCCGATTCAGCCAATCATGGTGGGTGACAACTGGACCGCATTGGCCTTGAGCAAGGCGCTGGAGGACAGTGGCTTGCTGGTAACAGCCATTCGTCCGCCCACTGTGCCCGAGGGCGAAGCGCG
>JBPEXK010000320.1:0-4261 GCA_052031745.1 Marinobacter sp.
GCGCCCACTTGAAGTCGTAGACAGGATTATTCATGCAACCGGCTAATTTGTTTTTGCTCATCCTCGCGCTCGCCGTCGTGGCCTATGGCTTGGGGTATGCGCGTTCCCGGGCCCGGCCCAGGTCTGGGAGCAGGGCGGCCAGCTCTGGCAGGAACACAGCAACCAGCGTGAGCGGGCCGACAAGTTCATCACCATGCAAGAGGAACGCAACGCCCGCATCCTGGCCAAGAACCCGGATGCCGAGGTGAAGATTCGCCCCTACCCGGGTGCGCCCACCTTCCTTGACCAGATCGTCACCAGCCTGATCACGGTGCTGGCAGGGTTCCTGCTGGCCACCGCCATTGCCGTGCCCCTGGGCATCGTCTTTGGCCTGAACCGGCACTTCCAGGCCGCGGTCAATCCGCTGATCCAGATCTTCAAACCGGTGTCGCCGCTGGCCTGGCTGCCGCTGGTAACCATGGTGGTGTCTGCCACCTACGTCAGCGACGACCCGATGTTCGAGAAGTCGTTCCTGACCTCGATGATCACCGTCACCCTGTGCAGCCTCTGGCCCACCCTGATCAACACCAGCGTCGGCGTGGCCGCGGTCAATCCGGACCTGCTGAACGTGTCCCGGGTGCTGCGGCTGTCGTTCTGGACCCACGTTCGCAAGGTGGTGCTGCCGTCGTCGGTGCCGATGATTTTTACCGGCCTGCGGGTGTCCCTGGGTATCGCCTGGATGGTGCTGATCGCGGCCGAGATGCTGGCCCAGAGCCCGGGCCTGGGCAAGTTCGTCTGGGATGAGTTCCAGAACGGCAGCAGCCAGTCCCTCAGTCGCATCATGGTGGCGGTCCTGGCCATCGGCTTTATCGGTTTCCTGCTGGATCGGCTGATGCTGATGATCCAGAAAAAGGTCGCCTGGAACGAATAACGGAAATTGCACGAACCCGTGCAAAGGAGAGTCCCATGACTAGATCCCATCTCGAGCTGACCGGCGTGGAAATGGCCTTTGACACCCCCAAGGGGTCCTTCGTCGCCCTCGACAACGTGAACCTGAAAATCCAGAAAGGCGAGTTCGTGTCGCTGATCGGCCACTCCGGCTGCGGCAAATCCACGGTGCTGAACATTGTCGCCGGCCTGCTGCAGGCCACCAAGGGCGGCTGCGTCCTGGATGGCCACGAGGTGAACTCACCGGGACCCGAGCGGGCGGTGGTGTTCCAGAACCACGCCCTGATGCCCTGGCTGACCGTGTACGAAAACGTGGAACTGGCGGTACAGCAGGTGTTCCGCAAGACCATGGCCAAGCAGGAGCGGCGTGACTGGATTCATCATAACCTGGAGCTGGTGAACATGGCCCACGCCGCCAACAAGCGGCCGGGGGAGATTTCCGGGGGCATGGCGCAGCGGGTGGGCATTGCCCGGGCCCTGGCCATGAAGCCGAGCGTGCTGTTGATGGACGAACCGTTCGGGGCGCTGGACGCCCTGACCCGGGCGCACCTGCAGGATTCGCTGATGGACATTCAGCAGGAACTGAACAACACGGTGATCATGATCACCCACGATGTGGATGAGGCAGTACTGCTGTCGGACCGCATCATCATGATGACCAACGGCCCGGCCGCCACCGTCGGCGAGGATCTGCGCATCGACCTGCCACGGCCCCGTAACCGGGTCACCCTGGCCGACGATCCGACCTACGTGCACTACCGCCAGGAAGTGCTGAAGTTCCTGTACGAGAAACAGCGCAAGCTGGAAACCATGCCGTCGCGCCGGAGCCGTGCCAGTGAGGCCACCACAGCCCAGGCTGAAGACACCGGCAGCGAGGCAACTCCGGCCCAGGCGGCAGGCGCCTGAGCCGAGGCATCATTTGAGAACGTCGGCCATGGACACCAGGGCCCGAGCCACCTCGGGCAATTTCTTGCCCTGGTCCATGGCCAACTTCCGCAACACCCGGTGGGCCTCGTTGTTATCGATCTTCCGATGCTCCATCAGCAACAGCACCGCCTTTTCCTGAGTTCTGCGATCTTCCAGCGCCTCCTTGGCACTTTGCAGCTCGTCGTTCATCTGTTGCAGGCGCCGGGTCTGCTCCTGAACCAGATCAAAAATCGAGCGCCCGAACTGCTGGCCGACCCCGTCGCTGCTCCAGCTCTCGCCCGCCGGTGACTGGTCACCGGAATCACACAGCACCAACAAAGGCTGGGCCGAAGGCGGCTGCTGATCCAGGGAGCCAATCAGGGTTTCCTGGTGGGCCAGAGACTCCCGCGCCTCGGCAAACCGTTCCACGCAACGGGTGTGGAAGCTGCCCTCGATGGCGTCTTCCACCTTTTTCAGTGCGTCCATGCGTTCGGTCATCAGGGTAAACCACCGATCCGCCAGCTCTGGCTCCAGGGTCTTGTAACGTCCCACCGCACAGCCGCGCTCGCGCAGGCGCTGAATCTCCGCTTCCCGGTCGTGACTGCGCACTTGCTGCCAAAGCTCACGGCTGCCGGCATCAGCAAAGCTGAAGAACACGTCGAAGCAGCGTTCCTGTGCTTCAACAAGGTGCGTCATGCGCTTTGATAGTGCACTGTCAAAGCAACCGCTGGAGAACCCGGCCGAGCCAACGGCCCGCTCCTGGCCACAGAACTCCTTGCCGTTCATCAGATGCACCATCGCCACCAGCCGCCCGGCGATGGACGGATCAACCGCGGTGTCGGCCGCCTCGAATACCACCGTGATGAACGCGTGAATCAGGCTGGTGTAAGCGTCGGTGGCCTCCGGCGCCGACAATTGCTGGTTCGCCACCCTGGCGCGCAGGGCCGGTAATTGCTGCAAGCCGTGCAGCGCGGTGGCGATGTGGTTGAGCAGGTGACTGCTGACCGGCTGGGCCATCAAGGCCTCGTGCACCTCCGCCAGCGCCTGTTCGAACACCGTGATCAACCGATCCGAATCCTGTGCCATGGCTTCCCGTTCACGGGCGAAGCGGACTCCGGCGGAACCCAGGAACACATTGGAAGCGCCCCGTTCCTGCTGCAGCCCATGCACCAGGTTACTGATGCTCTGCACGACTTTGCCCATCTGCAGGAAATACTGCAGGTTCATCAGCTCGCACTGACGCGAGGCGATCAGATAATCGGCTGCCGTTGGCGATGGGGTGTGCGGCGATTGTGGTTTGGCGTTCATGTCTTTTCTCCCGGCCACGGCCGTGCGGTTTGCGTTATGGCTTTGCTGAGCAATTACCAGGCCATGGCCAGGCCTCAAAGTCGTGCAAACCGCCCCAGCACGGGGCAGAAATCCCTAAGCCAGGACGCCCGGGCGCCGGCCAACATCGCTATCTCCTTGTTTTTATTGATCGAAGAAAACTGGCACGAAGATCGCTAAAGCCTAAGTAAGGATGAACCTCCCGGCCAAGGACTCGGCCGGATCAGATCATTGTTGTTGGCATTGGCGCCGGACCATCAATTCCCTTGGGAAGCGATGCTCCGGCTTTTTTTGTGGTACGGAAAACGGGGCGCAGGTATGACCCAACACAGACAACGAACACTGGTGGTTTGTGGCCACGGCATGGTGGCGCAGCGTTTCCTGGAGGAGCTGGTGACCCGGGAGCCCTGCCCGTACCACAAGATCATTGTCTTCAACGGCGAAAACCGCCCGGCCTACAACCGCATCCAGTTGTCGGCCCTGCTCAGTGGCGAGACCGACGAAGCCAGCCTGACCCTGAAGCCGGACGACTGGTTCGCCCGCCACGGCATAGAGGTACACCACGGCGAACCGGTGCGAGCCATCAACCGACGTGAGCGCACCGTGCTGACCAGTACTGGCCGCAGCCAGCGCTACGACACCCTGGTGCTGGCCACTGGGTCCCGGCCGGGGCAACTCGGGCTGCCCGGGGAAGACCTGGCCGACGTGCACTATTTCCGGGACATCAACGACACCCGCGCCCTCATCGAGCACAGCCATAGCCGGCGGCGGGCGGTGGTTATCGGCGGTGGTTTCCTCGGCCTTGAGGCCGCCGCCGGATTGCACCAGCGGGGCCTCGCGGTCACCGTTTTGCACCGCAGTAACCACCTATTGAACCGCCAACTGGACACCACCGGTGGCGAATTGCTGGCCGAGGCCCTGAGCCACAAGGGCCTGAGCATTCTCACCGGCACGGCCCCGGTACGACTGCTTGGCCGCAACAGCGTGCGCGCGGTGCAACTCAGCGACCAAACCCTGATCAGCACCGACCTGGTGGTGATCGCCACCGGTATTGTGCCCAACCGGGAACTGGCCCAGGACGCCGGGCTCGACTGTGGCCGGG
>JBPEXK010000321.1:0-1805 GCA_052031745.1 Marinobacter sp.
GAATCCAGGCAACCGGGCGTGGCCCGGCTCATTCACTCGTAGAAGAGGGTAGAAAACCGTGGAGTTATTGTCTGGCGCCGATATGCTGATTCGCTCCCTGCAGGACGAAGGGATCGAATACATATACGGCTATCCGGGTGGTGCAGCGCTGCATATCTATGACGCGTTGTTCAGGCAGGACAAAGTCAAGCACATTCTGGTTCGGCACGAGCAGGCAGCGGTCCATATGGCCGACGGCTATGCCCGGGCGACCGGAAAACCAGGTACCGTACTGGTGACCTCGGGTCCTGGAGCCACCAACACCATTACCGGCATCGCCACCGCCTTTATGGATTCCATCCCCATGGTGGTTCTGTGCGGTCAGGTTGCATCCACACTGATTGGTGAGGACGCCTTCCAGGAAACCGACATGATCGGTGTTTCGCGGCCGGTCGTTAAGCACAACCTCAGTGTCCGTCATCCGGAAGAGATTCCGGAGGTGATTCGCAAGGCCTACTACATCGCGGCAACCGGCCGTCCCGGCCCGGTGGTTGTTGATATCCCCAAGGATATGACCACGCCGAACGAGCGCTACGAATACGCTTACCCGAAAAAGGTGAAGCTGCGCTCCTACAATCCGGCCATCCGTGGCCACGCCGGGCAAATCAAGAAAGCGGTCGACATGCTGCTGGCGGCCCGTCGCCCGGTGATCTATGCCGGCGGCGGCGTCATTCTCGGCAAGGCCTCCGACCAGTTGACGGATCTGGTGCGCACCCTCGGGTACCCCATTACCAACACCCTGATGGGTATTGGCTGCTACCCGGCCAGCGACAAGCAACACCTCGGCTGGCTCGGCATGCACGGCACCTATGAAGCCAATATGGCGATGCACCATTCGGATCTGATCCTCTGCGTCGGCGCGCGGTTCGATGACCGGGTCACCAACGCGACCGAGAAGTTCTGTCCGGGCGCGCGCATCATCCACATCGACATCGACCCGGCTTCCATCTCCAAGACCGTCGATGCCGACGTGCCCATTGTGGGGCCGGTTGATGCGGTGCTGAAAGAGATGCAGGCCCTGGTCAAGGAAAGCAAGGCCAAGCCGGACGCCGATGCCATCGCGGCCTGGTGGAAGCAGATCGACGAGTGGCGTGCCTTCCATGGCATGCGCTACGAGACCAGCGACGATGTCATCAAGCCTCAGGAAGTCATCGAGCTGCTGTGCCGGCTGACCAACGGCGAGGCGTTCGTCACCTCCGACGTGGGGCAGCACCAGATGTTTGCGGCCCAGTACTACAAGTTCGACAAGCCCAACCGGTGGATCAACTCCGGCGGTCTGGGCACCATGGGCTTTGGTCTGCCGGCCGCCATGGGTGTCAAGCTGACCCACCCGGACGACGAAGTGCTGTGCATTACCGGTGAAGGCAGTATCCAGATGAACATCCAGGAGCTGTCCACCTGCAAGCAGTACAACCTGCCGGTGAAGATCATCAACCTGAACAACCAGGCCCTGGGCATGGTCAAGCAGTGGCAGGACATGAACTACGAGTCCCGTCACTCCCAGTCTTACATGGAGTCCCTGCCGGACTTCACCAAACTGGCGGAAGCCTATGGCCACAAGGGCGTGGTAATCGACAAGAAAGCCGATCTCGAAACCAAGCTGAAAGAAGTGCTGGCGATGAAGGATGAGCTGGTGTTTGTCGACATTTATGTAGATCGCTTTGAGCACGTCTATCCGATGCAGGTAGCCCGCGGGTCCATGAAGGACATGTGGCTCAGCAAAACGGAGAGGGTGTGATCATGCGTCGAATCATTTCCGTTCTGCT
>JBPEXK010000322.1:0-1879 GCA_052031745.1 Marinobacter sp.
CCCGGACCCGGGCGTCCGGCGGCAGGATCCGGTTGAAATGGAAGGTCAGGCTGATCTCGTCCGCCTGCTGGGCCGGCAGACGCGCCGCCAGGCCAGTCACATCGACGAACCGGAAGGCCTCGGGAAAACTCAGGTATTCCTGCAGGATGCGGTAGCCCGAGTAGGCGTTCTTCGGGTAAGGCAACAGCGCCTCGTCGGCGCCAAAACCCACCGGCTGGAGCCGGGAGGGCGGCAGGCTGTAGCGGCTCTCGCCCACGGTCAGCTCGATGCGCGCCAGGTAATGGTTCAGCCACAGGTACAGGGAGTCGGCGGTGTGATCGTCGCCGCCAAGATAGAACCGCAGGCTGTCCAGCCCCAGCTCGGACAGCGGTTGGTCGCTGTGCACCGCCAGGTCCACGGTCACCGAAGACACTTCCCGGGAATGCTCGGCGTGGGCATCGGCCACGGTGAGTGGGTACAAATCCACCGTGCGGCAGGTGCGGAACCGGCACTGGGTCTGGCGATTGGCCTCGCCCAACGGCCGGCTTTTGATCTCGGTGTGACGATCGATCGGCTGCCGGGCGCTGATTGCGTGCAGCTGGGGATCAAAGCGCATGATGGTGCAACTCGGCACCGGCCTTAAATAGTTGGGCCACAGCATGTTCAGCAGGGAATGGGTCAGCTCCGGGAACTCGTCCTCGACCTTCTCCCGCAGCTTGCCGGTCAGGAAGGCAAAACCCTCAAGCAGGCGCTCCACGTCCGGGTCTGTGCTCTGCTCGGACAGGAACCGGGTCAACTGCGGATGGGCATCCGCGAATTCCCGCCCCTGCGAACGCAGAAAGCTCAGTTCGTCTCGGTAGAATCGGTTCAACTTCATACAACCACTGCACCAATCGAAGTCGGGGAGGGCCGATGGCCGGCACTCCCACTCATCCCTGTTCGTTACACCACCCGGTAGTAACGCTTGTCATCCAATAACAAATCGATGGTCGTCTTTTCATCGTCGGAGCCCACCTGCAGGTACACCGTCACCTGGAATCGCAGCTGCAGGGGATCCGGTCCCTGCGGCAGGGCCAGCACGTCCACCCGGTGCACCCTGGGTTCGAACTTTTCGATGCAGGCCCGGATGGCGCTGCGCACCTGGATACTGAGATCGTGGGTGCCCAGGGTGGCGTCGTTGAAATCCAGCAGGCCGAGGTCTGGCACGGTGGCGCTGTTGCCCGGGTGGGCGTTCAGCAGCCGAACCAGATGACGCTTGATGGATTCCACCACGTGGCCAACCTCGGCCATGCCCTGCCCTGCGGGCGCGGCGGCCTGCTCGAGACGTTCGAACAGGCTGCCGCGGTGGGCGATCGGACGATCGGCCCCGGTAGCGCCAGCCACTGGATCAATCCTTATCCAGGCGGCCTACCAACGACAGCTCGAAATTGGCACCCATGTATTTGAAATGGGGCCGAACCGCCAGCGACACCTGGTACCAGCCCGGATCGCCCTCGACGTCCGAGACACTGACCTGGGCCGCCCGCAGTGGGCGTCGGCTGCGAACTTCCGCGGGCGGGTTTTCCTGATCGGCGACGTACTGGCGAATCCAGGTGTTGAGCTCGCGCTCCAGATCCTGGCGCTCCTTCCAGGAGCCGATCTGTTCGCGCTGCAGCACCTTGATGTAGTGCGCCAGGCGGTTGACGATCATCATGTAGGGCAGCTGGGTGCCGAGCTTGTAGTTGGTCTCGGCCTCCTTACCCTCCTTGGTGTTCGGGAACTGCTTGGGCTTCTGCACCGAGTTGGCGGAGAAGAAGGCGGCGTTGTCGCTGCCCTTGCGCATGGTCAGGGCGATAAAGCCCTCGTCGGCCATCTCGTACTCGCGTCGGTCGGTGATCAGCACTTCGGTCGGAATCTTGGA
>JBPEXK010000323.1:0-3703 GCA_052031745.1 Marinobacter sp.
GACCTGCTGCGGCCATACACCTGCCTAACACCTCTTCTATACTCAAACCCGTAGAATCAATGACTTGCGCATCATCCGCAGGCTTGAGAGGGGCTGCAGAACGGTTCATATCCCGCTCGTCACGAACCCGTATCTCGTCTAAAAGGGCATCAATATTAACATCGACGCCAGCGTCCTTCAACTGGCTAAACCGGCGTCGGGCGCGCTCCTCGGCACTGGCGGTGAGGAAGATCTTGACCGGCGCATCCGGGAACACCACGGTGCCCATGTCACGACCATCCGCAACCAAACCGGGCGCTTTCCGGAAGTCCCTCTGGCGCTGGAGCAGCGCATCCCGCACCGATTGAATAACTGCCACCTTCGAGGCGTTGTCGCCACAGGTTTCGGTGCGAATCTCCCCGGTTACGTCCTCGCCAGCAAGAATCACCTTCGCCGGCTCACCCGCAGGGGTCGGTTCGAACGCTACGTCCAGGGAGGCAGCGACCTTCACCAGGGCACCCTCGTCGTCCAGGGACACGCCCTGGCGAACCGCGGCGAGCGCGGTCAGGCGATACAGGGCTCCGCTATCGAGGAGATGAAAGCCCAATTTTTTCGCGAGCATCTGGGTGATGGTGCCCTTCCCCGAGCCTCCGGGGCCGTCCACCGTGATCACCATCGGCTTGCTGACTGCCATTACTCAACTCCCTCAGCGGTAATACGAATTCCCGTGCCCTGCGCCAACTCGACAAAGCCCGGGAACGAGGTGGCCACGTTCGCGCAGTCGGTTACCTCGATGGCGCCCTCGGCGCGCAAGGAAGCCACGGCAAAGGCCATGGCAATGCGGTGGTCGCCTTCGCTGTCGACTGTGCCGCCACCAATCGTCTGACCACCATCGATGATGATGCCATCCGGAGTTACCGTGGTCTCCACACCCAGCGCCGCCAGGCCATCGGCCATAACCTGAATCCGGTCGCTTTCTTTCACACGCAACTCTTCTGCGCCGCGCAGCACGGTGCGGCCGGTGGCACAGGTGGCGGCGATGAACAGCACCGGGAATTCGTCGATCGCCAGCGGCACCTGATCTTCGGGAATGTCGATACCCTTGAGCTCAGCAGACCGGACTCGCAGATCGGCTACCGGCTCGCCGCCGATTTCCCGCTCGTTCAGCACCTCAATGTTGGCGCCCATTTCACGCAAGATGTTGATGACGCCAACGCGAGTCGGGTTCATGCCAACGTGGCGCAAGGTCAAGTCCGAGTCCGGGGCTATGCTGGCAGCAACCAGGAAGAACGCCGCGGAGGAGATATCCGCAGGCACATCAATGTCGGTGGCAACCAGTTCACCACCGCCGCTGACACTGGCGGTGGCGCCGTCCCGGTGCACGTGGTAGCCGAAACCCGCCAGCATGCGCTCGGTATGGTCGCGTGTGGGCGCCGGCTCGGTCACCGAGGTGCTGCCCTCGGCATAAAGACCGGCCAACAGCAGGCAGGACTTCACCTGGGCACTGGCCACCGGCATTTCGTAATGGATGCCGGTCAAGCGCTGGCCACCCTTGATTTTCATGGGCGGACGTCCGCCTTCGGCGGTGTCGATCACCGCACCCATGGCCCGGAGGGGATCAGCTACCCGCCCCATGGGTCGCTTGGACAGGCTGGCATCGCCGGTGAGCTCGGAATCGAACGGTTGCGCCGCCAACAGGCCGGCAAACAGGCGCATGGCGGTGCCGGAGTTGCCCAGATAGAGCGGGCCACGGGGCGCCTGCAAGCCATTAACGCCGACGCCGTGAATGCGGACAAAGCCGTCGTCCGGGCCTTCGATGGTGACCCCCATATCCCGAAACGCTTGCAGCGTGGCGAGGCTGTCCTCCCCTTCCAGGAAGCCTTTAACCTCGGTAATGCCCTTGGCCAGCGCGCCCAGCATGATGGAGCGGTGGGACATGGATTTGTCGCCCGGAACCCGGATATCGCCGGCGATGCTGCCGCCGGGCTGAAGACGGAACGTTACCTGATTCTCACTATTGTTTGTCACGTAAGCCTGTCCTGAAAGCATCTTGGAAAAGTGTTCCCGCGCCGCCTTGGCACGGCTGAAAACCCGGAGCAGCATGGCGCTGTCCTGATTGGCGATCGCCCCGCGCAACTGGTCGAGATCCTGACTGAAATGGTCGATCACCCGCAGCACGGCGTCGCGATTGGATAGAAAGATATCGTGCCACATCACCGGATCGCTGGCCGCAATACGGGTAAAGTCCCGGAAGCCACCGGCGGCGTAGCGGAAGATGTCCATGTTCTCATCCTCGCCGGCCAGGGTGTCCACCAACGAGAAGGCAATAAGGTGAGGCAGATGGCTGGTGGCCGCCAGCACTTCGTCGTGGTAGGCCACCGACATGGTCAGTACGGTCGCGTCGCAACCTTCCCACAGGCGCTTGAGTTTCGCCAGGGACTCGGGATCGACATCTTCCGCCGGGGTCAGAATGACCTTGTGGCGGGCGAAAAGGTCGGGGTTGGCGGCACGGATACCGCTTTTCTCAGAGCCGGCGATCGGATGGCCCGGGATCACCCGAGGCGACAGGGCACCAAACACCGCCTCTACATCGGCAACAAAGCTCGATTTGGTGCTGCCCACATCGGTGAGCACCGCCGAGGCATCCAGCCAGGGTTTGATTTCCGCAAGCACGGCCCGGGTGGCGCGCACCGGCACTGCCAGGACTACCAGGTCACTGCCGGACACCGCTTCTTCGATCGAACCAGCCGCCTGATCAATGATTCCCAGCTCCACACCGAGCGCCAATTCGTCGGCCCGCTTGTCTGCACCAACCACCACCTCGGCCAGCCCCTGGCGCTTGATGGCCGATGCCAGCGAGCCACCAATCAGGCCCAGCCCGATGACGGCAACGCGTTTGAACAGGGTTTGCTGACTCGCCACCTCAGGCTTCCTTACCGGCTGCGGCTTGAAGGGATGACAGGGATTGCTCCAGCGCCTGGATGAAACGCTCGTTCTCTTCCGGCAGCCCCACGGAAACTCGCAGATGGCGGGGCATGCCGTAGCCGGCCACCGGTCGAACGATTACCCCTTGCGTCAGCAGCGATTGGTACACCGCCTGGGCGTGATCACCGACATCCACGGCAATGAAGTTACCGGCCGATGGAATGTACTCCAGCCCCAGGCGGTCAAACGCTTGCTCAAGCTGACGCAAGCCGGCGGTGTTCACTTTGCGGGAGCGTTCCAGGTAGGCCTCGTCGCCCAGCACGGCGGTCGCTGCCGCGAGGGCCACGGTGTCGACGTTAAACGGTTGGCGCACGCGGTTGAGAATGTCGGCGATGGCCGGTGAGCTGATGCTGTAGCCGACCCGAAGCGCAGCCAGGCCCCAGGCCTTGGAAAAGGTCCGACACACGATCAGATTCGGGAATCGGTCCAGCAGGCGCACCCCGTCCGGGTACTCATTGCCCTGCAGGTATTCGCAGTAGGCTTCGTCCAGGACGACCAACACGGTCTCGGGAATCCGCTCCAGAAACGCCTCGATGGCGGCGGCATCGTGCACCGTGCCGGTCGGGTTATTGGGGTTGGCCACGAACACCAGGCGGGTGCGTTCGGTCACGGCCGCGGCCATGGCCTCAAGATCGTGCCCCCAGTCCCTGGCCGGTACCGCAACACCCTTGGCGCCAATGGCCTGCGTCACCAGCGGGTAGACGGCAAAGGCGTACTGGGAAAACACCACTTCGGAATC
>JBPEXK010000324.1:0-8232 GCA_052031745.1 Marinobacter sp.
AGGTTGGTGGCGCCAGGGCCGGAGGTGGCGATGCACACACCCAGATCACCGCTGGCGCGGGCATAGCCGTCGGCGGCAAGGGCGCAGCCTTGCTCGTGGCGGCACAGCACGTGCTCGATACCGACATCGTCCACCAGCGCGTCGTACAGCGGCATGATGCAGCCGCCCGGGTAACCGAACACGGTGGTGATGCTGTGGCGATGGAACGCGTCGAGGATGTGCTGTGCGCCGTTCATGGTCGAATTTTCCTTTTGTCGCGGCAAAAAAAAGCCCCCGGGACCTTGCGGTGCCGGGGGCTCTTGGTGTCTTGTCAGGTTGTCGCTAGTTCACCCGCTTGTCCACGCAAAAGCCCCCGGACGGTACCACGACCACCAGGACAAGCTTCACTAGGACGATTACGGCGTTGAAATTCATAAAGCGAACAATCTGCTCTGAGTTCTTTGAACAAGTCTGGGTAGAATCTACCCCACGTTTTTAATCGGTTGCAACCGTTTTGTGCCGATTTTTTGAACGGGTTGGCGGCGGGGCCGCCAACCGATCTCAGCGTTTGGCTGCCAAGCCGTGGATACGGGCCGCCAATTCCCGAGCTTGCCGGGCCATGTTGTCCAGCTCCGGCACGGTGCGCATGTTTTCTTCCGCGGCCTCGTGCATGGACTCAGAAATCTCTGCCACCTCGGTCACGTTGCGGCTGATGTCCTCGCTGACGCTGGTTTGCTCCTCCGCGGCGGTGGCCACTTGCGTGGTGGCGTCGTTGACGGCAGCCATGCGACGGGTGATTTCACCCAGGGTGTGTCGTACCGCTTCGACCGATTCACTGCTTTCCTGGGCGACCACGCCCGAGGCCTGCATGTACTCGGTGGCGTCTTGGGAGGCGCTGCCAATGGTTTCGATGATCTGGTCGATCTCCACAGTCGCTTCCTGGGTTTTCGCAGCCAGGTTACGCACCTCGTCGGCAACCACCGCGAAGCCGCGGCCGGCTTCGCCCGCCCGGGCGGCCTCGATGGCGGCATTCAGGGCCAGCAGGTTGGTCTGATCCGCGATCTCGCGGATGACCTGCATGACATCACCGACGCGGCGGCCGTCGCTGGCGAGCCTATTCACGGTGTCGGACGAGCTCTGGATCTGGTCGGTCAGACGCTTCATGCTTTCGACCGCGTGATTGATCTGTTGGTCTGCCTGCTGGGTCTGGCCGGCGGTTTCGTCCACCTGGGAGGCGACCGATGCCGCGTGGTGGGCCACGTCCTGGGCAGTGGCAGACATCTCGTTCATGGCGGTGGCAATCTGATCGATACGCTGGTGCGCCTGGTCTGACTGGGAAGAAACCCGGTCTGCGTTGCCCCGGATCAGGGAGCCGGTGTGCTCCAACTGACTGGCGTTGTTGTGCATCAGGGTGCCGGTGTCGGACAGGAAACTGTGCAGGGCACGGGCCGTATCGGCCAGTCGGCCAAGCTCGTCGTCGCGGGTGAGGGTGGCGCGCTCGGACAGGTCACCCTGGCCCAGCTTGTCCAGTTGGCCGATCAGGTGTTGTGCCGGGCGCACCACCGAACGGATCAGCACGATCACGCAGGCCAGGGTGCCAATGACGATAGCGGCAAAGAGCAGGGTCCCGATTTGCCAGGTTCCGGCTTCAACGGATTGCTTGAGATCGCTGGCGTACTCCAGGCTGTAAGCCCGCAGGCGGTCAGAGGCCTGTTCCACCAGTTTGGCCGGCTCCCGGTCAATGCCCGCCACAGCGGCATCGCCGGCGGTGTGGTCATAGCCGGAGGCGACAAACGCCTGAAAGCCCTTGCGATAGGCCGCGCCCATGCGTTCATGGGCACGTTGGAACTGGCTCATCAATTTTTTAGCCTGGGGATCTGTCAGTACCGGAATCAGATCGTCCAGTTGTGACTGTATTTCTGCTTCCCGTTCCTGGAAGCGTCCCCAGTACTTTTCACGTTGACCGTCGTCATCGCCACGAATCAGTACGTTTTTCCATTCCTGAACCTGTGTCTTGAAGGTGGCGAGTGTGTCCTGCGCTTCCAGCGCATGCACCATTTCGCTGCCGACCAGGCTGCTGTAGTCGTTGCCGGCTTCGAGTGAGGTCTTGAAGTAAAGGCCTGCGAACAGCGCGATGACCAGGTTGGCGATCAAGACGATGGTAAGAATTCGGTTGAGAATGCTGCGGGAATACCAATTCATTAGGGTGGACCTTTGTGCGGGAAGCTTAGAACGCAAACGCTTGTGGATGTCACACGGGTAGGCGCTACGGGAGTATAATCGGCCGTTATTGCAGTTTCTTGAACCGACTTTTTGAGGCGTTTTTGTAAATGGAGATGGCAACGGCGAACCCGCTCGGGCTCCTGTACCGGGATGACTGGCTTCTGGCCGTGCACAAACCGGCCGGACTGCTGGTGCATCGCAGCCCCATCGACAAGCACGAAACCGAATTTGCCCTGCAGTACGCCCGGGGCCTGAACGGTGGGCGGCATGTGTACCCGGTACACCGGTTGGACCGACCCACCTCAGGAGTGCTGGTGTTCGCCCGGAGTTCGGAAACCGCCCGGGTGCTGGGGCAGGCGATGATGGCCAGTGAAGTTCGGAAAACCTATCGGGCCATGGTGCGGGGCTGGCCCCCGGCGGACGGCTTTATCGACCACCCGTTGCGGGAGGAACCCGAGGACCGTCGGCTAAAGGGCACCGAACAACCCATCCGGGAGGCGCGCACCCGGTTTCGGACCCTGGCCACCACAGAAATTCCAGTTGCCATCGAGCGTTACCCCAGCAGCCGCTATGCCCTGGTGGAGCTGTATCCGGAGACCGGGCGCAAGCACCAGCTACGGCGGCACATGAAGCACATCAACCATCCGATCATCGGCGATGCCAACCACGGCCGCGGACGCCACAACCGCTACTTCGCCGAGCGTTTTGGCCGGGGGCGACTGATGCTGGCGGCCACGCGCCTGGAGTTCGCCCATCCGGTAACCGGCGAACCGATGGTTATCGAGGCGGAGCCGGAAGCCAGCTTCCAACAGGTGCTTACGATCTTCCCGGAGCAGTGGGCGTAGTTTGTAGTTTTTTATGTCGATTTGCGTCGATTGGTACTGTCTGGAAGAAGTTCTGGTTCCTTTGGGCCATAATGCGTCGCAACATAACAAAAACGGGTGGTTGTCATATTGCGAATGCTGGCATTCCGTGTCCTGGCCCTACTTTGCTGCCTGACAGCAGGCTACGCCCCCGCGGCGTGGGCCGACGAAGCCCGTTCTGCCCAGTGGGATGCCCAGTCCGAGCGCCTCGAGCTTTCCCGTTTTGTCGAATACCTGCCTGTACCAGCCCAGCCTCTCGGCATTGACGGTGTGACCCAGCTTGAGACTGAGCGCTGGACCCAGAATCGAAATGACAGCGTCAGCCTTGGTTACGGTAAGGACGCCTATTGGTTCCGGGTCGCCATCGAAAACCCCACTGGCGCTGATATCGACGCCTTGCTGGAAATTGCCTACCCGGTTCTGGACCGGGTCGAAGTGTTCATCAATCCGGAAAGCTCAGACCCAACCTCCCTGGTTGTTGGGGACAAACAGCCATTCGAAGAGCGCCCGATTGAGCATCGGAACTTCATCATTCCTCTGACCCTGGATGCTGATCAGCTCACCCAGGTTTACCTGCGGGTCGAGACCACCAGTTCCATGCAGGTGCCGCTGATTCTGTGGGAGGCCGATAGTTTCTTTGCCGACGAGCAGGCCCGGAGCATTTTCCAGGGCCTGTACTACGGCATTGTGCTGGTGATGGTCCTCTACAACCTGTTTGTGTTTATGGCGGTGGGCGAGCGCAGTTTCCTGCACTACGTGGGCTATATCACCGCCATGCCCCTGTTCCTGGCCAGCCTGCACGGGGTGGCCTTCCAGTATCTGTGGCCAGATTCCACCTGGTGGAATGACCAGGCGATCATCGTGTTCCTGAACCTGGCGGTATTGTTCGGGGGGGTGTTCAGCATAGGCTTCATCAGCGTTACCCGGGAAAACCACCCCTACCTGAACCGCTGGACGGTGGCGTTCATCATGGCGGCCGGCTTGCTGGCAACCGCCGGGCTGATCCTGCCTTACAAGTACCTGATTCTGCCCACTATCCTGGTTGCATTCGTGGGCTGCTCCACCATGCTGATCCTGAGCATCATCCGCTGGTATCTAAAGGACCCGGCCGCCCGCTATTACACCCTGGCCTGGGTGTTCATGCTGTTCGGTGGCATCGTCTTGGCTCTGAGCAAGTTCACCTTTCTGCCCCGCAACCTGCTCACCGAGAACGCGACCCAGGTCGGCTCCGCGCTCGGGGTGATCCTGCTCTCCATCGCCCTGGCCGATCGCCTCGATCGGGAGAAGAAGCGGGTCTTTGAAGCCCAGCAGAAGCTCATCCGCGAGGAACGCAAGGCTCGGATGGCACAGGAAAAATCCCTGCGGGTGCAACGGGAAGCCAATTCCCTGCTGGAGCAGCGCGTGCAGGAGCGGACTCAGGATCTGGAGCATCTGAACGAGCAGTTGCTGGAACTCAGCGCCACGGACGCCCTGACCGGGCTGAAGAACCGCGGCCACTTTGACCGGGTGTTCCAATCGGCGGTGGTGCGGGCGTTCCGCTATGAGGAGCCGCTGTCGCTGTTGGTGCTGGATATTGATCACTTCAAGAAATTCAACGACACCTATGGCCATCTCATCGGCGACGACTGCCTGAAGATGGTGTCCAACTGCATTCGCCAATTTATTACCCGGCCCCAGGACCTGGCGGCCCGTTACGGTGGTGAGGAATTTGTGGTGCTGCTGCCAGACACGCCAACCAATGGCGCCATTCAGGTGGCCGAGCGCATTCGCGGTGAGATTGAGAAAACGGCGTTTCGGGTCTCAGGGGATGTCCTGCACCTGACCGTGAGCGTGGGGGTGTGCGCGGTCACGCCGGCCAAGGCCGACGCCACCAAGGACATCTTCCGGTGGGCCGACGAGGCGCTCTACGAAGCCAAAGGTCAGGGTCGTAACCGAGTGGTGGCCTGGAGTGCCGATGGTCAGACTCTGGTAACCGCCGTCACGCCCGCCTGAACACTTTCATCCTGCTGATTCACCAGCGGCCAAGGCGCTTCCGCCTCCAGGCTGAAAGCCAAATCCAGCAGGGTTCGCTCCCCGCCCAGTGGCCCCATCAATTGCACGCCAATCGGCAAACCAGCCTCGGTCCTCCCCATGGGTAAGGAAATCGCCGGTGCACCGGTGGCGTTGGCCAACGGCGTGAAACTGACGTAGCGAAGCAGTCGTTCGAACAGGGTGTCGAAGGGCAGGTTGGGGCTGAGATGGCCCAGCCTCGGGGTGGTATGGCCGAGCACCGGAGTGAGTATCCCGTCGAATCCTGCCATGGCGTTGGTGTAGGCGCGGGCGGAACGTTTCAAGCGCCAGAGGGCGCCCGGCAGACGGTGAAACTGGCGCTTGAACAACGCGGCCAAGCCGGCGGTTAAGCCATCTACCTTGGTCTTATCAAATTCGGGGTTCAGCAGTCGTCGCCCGTTGGTGGTCACCCCAAAAGCCAGGAAGGCCCAATACAGCGCGAAGTCGTCCGCAAACGACGCCTCCACCGGAACGGGCATGGGCACCACGCGATGGCCGAGTCGTTCCAGATGACGCGCGGTGGTCTCGACCGCCGACCGGGTTTCCAGGTCGGTTGGGTGGCCATTGACCGAATCCAGCACCAGCCCAATGGTCTTCCGGTGGCCGGAAG
This sequence comes from Marinobacter sp., assembly GCA_052031745.1. Classification (GTDB taxonomy): domain Bacteria; phylum Pseudomonadota; class Gammaproteobacteria; order Pseudomonadales; family Oleiphilaceae; genus Marinobacter. The sequence continues at coordinate 5,725 of JBPEXK010000324.1, forward strand.
GGCCCTCCACGGTGCCGATGGCGGGCAGCTTGCGGGGCCTGTAGTCGCGCTCGGCCTGAGTCATGAAGTTGGCGGTATCGCGAACCGAGCGGCTGACAATGCCGTCATTGAGAATATTCACCGGCAGCGCCCTGGCGGCTTCGTTTTCGACCAGTCGGCCCCGGCTGGGCTTTAGCCCCACCAGTCCACAGCAGGCAGCCGGAATGCGGATGGACCCGCCACCGTCGTTGGCGTGTGCCACCGGCACCACACCCGCGGCCACCAGCGCGGCGGAGCCGCCCGAGGAGGCCCCAGTAGAGTAGTCCGGGTGCCAGGGGTTGCGTGCCGGGGCTCCGTCAGCCGGCTCCGTGGTGGCGTTAAAGCCAAATTCCGGCAGTGTACTTTTACCCAGGCAGAGAAAGCCCTGATTCAGTAATTGCCGGCCAAACGGGCTGGTCTTTGTGGCAGTGGCGGCCGGCACTGCGGCGGAACCGTGCCGGGTTGGCAGGCCCTGAATGTCGACGTTGTCCTTGATCACCGTCGGCACGCCGGCAAAGAACCCGGTGGCCATGTCGATACCCTGGCGGTCCATGCGCTCTGCGGCGGCAATGGCCTGTTCAAAGCCTTGGGCGGCGAAGCCGCCAATGAGACCGTCGATGGCTTCGGCGCGGGCGATGGCGGCGCGGGTGAGTTCGACGGCGGACACGTCACCTCGTTTCAGGTGCCCGGCCAATGCGGTTGCATCCGCCGTGCCCAGGGCGTCGTCGAAGAAAGCGTGGACGGTGTTCGGGGTGCTTGAAGCCGCGGCCATGAAGTGTTCCCGGTTGCTAAAAACGCCTCGACTTTACTGCATTTCCGTCCCGCGGTGACATGTCATTTCGGGAAAGTAAGGGACGTAACTGGCGCGGCGTGAGGGAAGTCTCATGGGCTAGTGGCTTTTCATCAGCGCTATCAAGTAATAAGCTTGCATGATTTCCGGCGATTCAAGCGAGCATTATGGAAGCCATCGAACCGTTAGTGAGACACTTTCTCGGCATCTTTTTCCTGATGATCGGGCTGCAGTTCACCGGTCGGGCCCTGGGCCTGTTTCGCCGAATGCAATTCTCCCACATCAATTATGGCACCGCGGGCTCGGCCACCTGGTGGCACCGTCAGATCTTCAACGTGTTCCGTTCGCTGATCGTTGCGGTCTGTATCGTTCGTATTTTCGTGGATATCGATGGCTGGCTGGGGGTGTTCCCGTTCCTGTACCAGTGGCCGGTGCTGCTTCTGGGCATGTCTCTGCTGGTCGTTTCGTTTGCGGTGGTGAATTACCTGCAGGCGTACATGCACGATGACTGGCGCTCGGGGATCGATCCCCGGCAGGACGAGCGCAACCTGCTCACCGAAGGCCCTTTCGCCCGCAGCCGTAACCCGGTTTTCCTCTGTGTGATGACCGGCCAGCTGGGTTTCTTTCTCGCCCTGCCCAGCGTCTTCACGCTGATTTGCCTGATTGCCGGTGTGCTGGTGATTACCCGGCAGGCGGTGGAGGAGGAAAAGGCCTTGGCCAGCCAGTTTGGTGCCCGCTATGAGCAATACCGGGCCCAGGTTCCGCGCTGGTTCTGAGCCGGTTCGGTTGGCCGCCTGGGGCAGCCAGCCGAGGGTGCGTTAGCTCGCTTTCTTCCGGGCTTCCTTGATGACGTCGTAGGCGTGACTGATTTCCCGGGTCCGTTCCTCTGCCATTTCCCGCATGCTCTCCGGCAGGCCCTTGCCCGCCAGTTTGTCCGGATGGTTTTCGCTCATCAGTTTGCGATAGGCCTTCTTCAGCTCGTCATCGCTGGCCGAGGGTGACACGCCAAGCACCTTGTAGGCATCGTCGATTTCCTGACCGCTGGTCCGCGGGCCGGCGCCACCACCGGCCTGGCCGCCATGGCGGCCCCGCAGCATGGCTTCGAGCTGATCCACCTGGCTTTCCGGAAGGCCCAGGCCCCGGGCAATTCGCACCAGCATCTCGTGTTCGGCTGGGTGCACCACGCCGTCCGCGGCTACGGCCGACACCTGCACCTGCAGGAACATCTGCAAGAACGCCGGCTGGCGTCCGCTCATGCGCAGGAAGTGCTGGAGCTCGGCGTCCAGATCGAATTCCGGGGCCTTGCCGCGGTTGAAGGCGGCCTTGGCCTTGGCCCGCTGGGTTTCGTTCAGGCGGAAGCGGGTGAACATGGATTCGGCCATCTGGATTTCGTCCCGGGACACCACGCCGTCGGCCTTGCAGAGCGCGCCCATGACCGCAAACACCGATTCGATGAAGCCGGACTGAATCGATTGCAGTTTGCCGAGCAACCGGGTTTTCAGGCGGTGAAACAGAAATGCACCGATGGCGGCGCCGATCACAAAGCCGGCGAATTTGCCAAAGGCGTAACCAATCAGACCCCCGAGTAACATCGCAAACAGCATCTAACTATCCTTAAGTCGGTGTGGAACAGTCCATAGAATATACGGGTTTTCTGGGGCGGATTCATGAACAGCCCTTCATGCGCGGGTGAGATCCGA
>JBPEXK010000325.1:0-11527 GCA_052031745.1 Marinobacter sp.
GGTGGTGCGCTGTGGTGACGGCACCCTGGGCTGGCCCGAGCAGGCGCCGTTTGATGGCATCTGCGTGGCGGCCGGGGCACCGGTGGTGCCCGAGGCCCTGAAGCAGCAGCTGCGGGTCGGCGGGCACCTGGTGATTCCGGTCGGCTCGGTGCACACCGTGCAGACGTTGCGCCGGATCACCCGGATTTCCGACACCGAGTATCGGACCAGCACCCTGTGCGACGTGCGCTTTGTGCCGCTGCTCGGGGAGCAGGGGTGGTCCTGACCTACCCTGGCCGCCCAGCAGTATGACCCCGGTTCAACCGTTGGCGTTGGTGCTCTCGAAGATCTTGTCGGCGGAAGCCGCGACAAAGCCGGTGTAGAGCTGGCCGTCGGCTTTCGGGTAGCGCAGGGCGAACTCGTAGAAGCAGCTGGGGATGGTCTCTTCCCGGTCTGAGAACCGCACCGGGATACGATCCGCCATAGTCGACGATTGTTCCAGCAATTCTGCCGGTGAGCCTTTCACTTCGCCACCGGAGGCGTTCACGGTATAGCCGTGGTCTTTCAGGAGCTGATTGATCTCCGGCACGGTGTGGAACTGGGACAGGTGGTTGATGCTGACGGTGAAGTGATTGGCGCGATAGCCCCAGGCCGCCATCCAGGCCGCGTATTCACTCTCCTCCAGCAGCGTGCGGTAGGTCTGGTAGTCCACCTCCCAGTGCCGACCAGAGTAGAGGAAGTTATCCGCGCTGACCGCCTCGGCCGGGACCTGGGCAACCAGGTCCGCGACTATGGCCTGCAACTCCGGTGAACACTGCTCCACCAGCAACTCGGAAATGAATACCTTGGGGGCGTCCGGGTCCGGATGCTCGTAGTGCCGGGCATAGAGTTTCTTGGCCTCGAAGTGATATTCGCCACCCTGGACATAGCCCAGGCTGAGGAAATGCTCGGCCAGGGCCTCAAGGCCCACCGGCGCCAGGTTGAACGTGCGCAGGGCGATGTGATCGTTGATGATGGCCTGACCCTCTTCCGCGCCCAGGATGCGATGAATCTCCTCGGCCGAGGGCGTGACCTCCTGGTAGTTGCGCCAGAGTTGCTGGAACAGGGCATTGCGATCAGTGTGCATGAACGATCTCCGAGCGAAGGTTGTGAGTGTCGGCTGCGGCCGGCTGTGACTGACGCGCCAGCGGCAGGGCGCGGCACAGGCTGCCTGCGGTCAGGCCCAGTCGGCGGGCAACCGCAGCAGGCAGGCTCAGGGTGTCGGCACGGACACTGGCCTCCGACACCACCGTGGCCCTGAAGCCGGCGGTATCAGTATTGGTGATCAGCAGCGGTGTGGCAATCCGGTCACAATCGGGGCGCGCCAAACTCGAGGCCGGTTCGACCTCGACCTGCCACAGGCGGGACTCTCGCACGCTGCGGATCGAGGCCAGTGCGCACTCGACCGTGGGGCCGGCGTCGAACAGATCGACCAGGCCCTTGTGCCGGAAGCCCTCGGCCTCCAGCAGGTGTAGGGCGGGCCGGGTGTGTTCGTGGACCTGGCTGATCACGGCCCTGGCGGCCGGGCTCATCTGGCAGGTGTGCAGCGGCTGGCTGGGCATCCGGTCGTAAATGAAGTCGGCGGCACCGGCGCCGATCAGACCGGTCACCGAGGCAAAATCCAGGTCGACCACCTGGTCCCGTAACCAGCTCCAGAACGGCGACTGGCCGGACTCGTCAGACACGCCGCGCATTTCCGCGATCACGGTATCGGAAAACCGCTCCGGGTGCAGGGCCATGAACAGGAACCGGACCCGCGACAGCAATTTGCCGGCATTGGCGCGGCGGAATTCCGGCCGCAGGTAGAGCGAGCAGATCTCGGTGCAGCCGGTGTAGTGGTTGCAGCGGGTCAGGGTTTCCACCGGCTGTCGGCGCTTGATGTCGCGGGCCAGGTGGCTGACCGCGCTGCGCCGGAAATGGTGCAGCGGACGGGTGTGGCCGGCGGCCGCTTCGATGCCGGTGGTGCCCATGACGGCACCGGTGGCCTCATCCTCCAGAACGAACAGGTAGTGCTCGTCACTCGGGCGGCTGATGTCGCGGGCAAAGCTGGCCATCGAGTGCTCGATTTTGCGGGCCAGGGCGTCGCGGTCGGGCATCAGTGAGGTGAATCCAGGGCCGGATTCAACGGCAATCTGGTACAGGGTATCCAGATCCGAGAGTGCAATCGGGCGAATGAACATGGCCAACATCCTGCTGTGGTTTGCGCCAGTATGAGCAGGGCTGGCGTCAGAATGCAGATGCAATCTGCTCGAAATGATCTATTATTGGATCAATTTGATAAGTTTTGGTGACAAAATGATAGGAAGTCAGGACCAGAAGCTGATCATGCTGCTGCGCCAGAACGCCCGTGCCAGCATTACCGAGCTGGCCCGGGCGCTGCACGTGTCCCGCTCGACCGTGCAGAATCGCATCGCTCGGCTGGAGGCGAATGGGGTGATCCGCGGTTATTCGGTATTGCTGGGCGGGGAATTTGCCGCCAACCAGGTGGAGGCGCACGTGTCCATCAAAGTGTTGCAGAAACTGACCGCCCGGACCAACGCCGCCCTCGAGGACATTCCCCAGGTGGCCCAGCTGTTCTCGGTCAGCGGCGAGTACGATTTGATCGCCATTGTGCAGGCCCAGTCGCTGGAGGAGCTGAGTGCCGTGCTGGATGAGATTGGCAATCTAACGGGGGTAGAGCGGACCAACTCCGCGGTGGTGCTCGAAACCCGGTTCCGGCGCTGAGGCTAGGCCGCCGGAAAGTAGTTGAGCGGTGGCAAATACCGACTACTATGAATACGACTGCGCCCCCGCAAAAGTAAATAAAACAACAACAAGGAGCCATTCATGGCCATCGACCCGCGCAAGCAGACCTCATTGCATTGCCTCTATTACTGGGCGAAAACCGCCCCCGATGACATCTACCTGACCCAGCCCTACCCGGACGGGCACGTGGAGGAACTGACCTGGAAAGACGCCGCCGACCAGGTCTCCCGCATGGCTACCCATTTGAACAGTCTGGACCTGCCGCCGCGAAGCAACATCGCCATTCTGGGCAAGAACAGCGCGCACTGGATTCTGGCCGATCTGGCGATCTGGGCCGCCGGCCACGCCTCGGTGCCGCTGTACCCGACGCTGAACGGCGACACCGCCGCCTATGTACTGGAGCACAGCGAGGCCAAGCTGATGTTCCTGGGCAAGCTCGACGGCACCGCCGACGGCTGGAACGACATCAAAGGCCGCATCCCCGAGGATCTGCCGCTGATCTCGCTGCCCATGTCACCCCGGGATGACACTCCACAGTGGCTGGAGCTGGTAGCGGCCAACCAGCCGTCCGAGCCCAAGCTGCCAGAACCTGACGACCTGGCGACGCTGATCTACACCTCCGGCAGTACCGGCCGGCCCAAGGGCGTGATGCACAGTTTTCGCACCATGATTTCCGTGGCGGATGGCCTGCAGCAACTGTTCCCGGTGTCGTCGGAGGAGCGCATGCTGTCCTACCTGCCCCTGGCCCACGTGGCCGAGCGGGCGGCGGTGGAGACCCAGTCCCTGTACTACGGTTTCCACCTGTATTTCGCCAACTCCCTGGACACCTTCCAGGAGGACCTGCAACGGGCCCGTCCCACGCTGTTCTTCTCGGTACCCCGGCTGTGGATGAAGTTCTACCTGGGGGTGAACGCCAAGCTGCCGCCGAAAAAGCAGAAGCTGTTGTTCAGTATTCCGGTAGTCAGCTCGCTGGTAAAAAAGAAGGTGCTCAAGCAGTTGGGCCTGGACCATTGCCGGGCGGCCCTGACCGGGGCCGCGCCGCTGTCGGCGGAGATCATCGGCTGGTACCGGAACCTGGGGCTGGAGTTGCTCGAGGTGTACGGCATGTCCGAGAACTTCGGCTACTCCCACGCCAACCGGCCGGGGCAGGCCAAGGTGGGTACCGTGGGCAACGCCAATCCCGGAGTTGAACACCGCATTGCCGAAGGTGGCGAGGTTGAGGTCAAGAGCCCCGGTCAAATGCTCGGCTACTTCAAGAACGAGGAGAAAACCAGGGAGGATGTCACCGCGGATGGGTTCCTGAAAACCGGTGACATGGGCGAGATCGACAGCGACGGCTGCCTGCGCATCACCGGCCGGGTCAAGGATCTGTTCAAGACCTCCAAGGGCAAGTACGTGGTGCCCGTGCCCATCGAAAGCCGGTTCAACCACCCCCAGGCGGAAGTGGTGTGCGTGGCCGGTGCCAACCAGCCCCAGCCGTGCCTGATGGTGCTGCTGTCGGAGGAGGCCCGGGCGCAACTGAGCGCCGGTGGCGACCGCGCGGCTCTGGAGCAGGAATTGGCGCAGGAGCTGGATTCGGTCAATGCCGCCTGTGAGGCGCACGAGAAGCTGGCGTTCGTGGTGGTGGTGAAAGAACCCTGGACCATGGAGAACGGCATGTTGACCCCCACCATGAAGATCAAACGCAACGTCATCGAGGACTTCTACACCCGCAAAATGGATGAGTGGTTCGGGCAGAATCGGAAAGTGGTCTGGGAATTCTGATCGGCCCAACGTAAAACGCCGGGGACCCTGTTCGGATCCCCGGCGTCAGCAATTCCTTCTGGCCATGTCATGGGTTATGCCGGCTGGCATCCCCAATCGATGGTAACCGCCTTAGTGGCCACCCTGCATCTGCGTCATATCCGGTGCTACGGAACCGGCCTTACGTTTCCACGACCGCAGCTTGCGAGCAACGAATTGCACCGCTTGCTTGGATGCGGCTCGGGTGTACTGGCGCCTGACCTCAGCACTGTTGTGGAGGATACTGGACGGCAGCGGGTTTACGGTTGCGGTATGGATCTGAGTCATAGCGCCTTCCTCCTTTGTCAGGTGAATTGATTAGCCATCTACCTTTAGCTTGGACCAAAGTATAGGGGTACTTTTTTGCAGTCGTAATACGTTAAAATCCGTACTCACGTTGCAAATATGCAGTCACTATGGATTGGGATTATCTTCGATACATACGCGCCCTGGCAATAGGCGGCACCCTGGCCAAAGCCGGTGAGTTGCTGGGCGTGCATCAGACCACCGTGTTACGGCGCCTGGACCAGATGGAAGAGTCGATGGGTGTGCAGTTTTTCGAGCGCAACCGCGATGGGCTGCAGCTGACGCCGGTGGGCGAAACCGCGTTTCGCGAGGCCGACAAGCTGGCCGTGGCAATGGAAAATCTGGAGCGCAAGCTGGTGGGCCAGGATTCCGCGCCGGTGGGCAAGGTTCGGCTGGCGGCCGAGGACGCCACCCTGAACACTCTGCTCAGTCCGATACTGGCCGACCTGGTGCGGGAGTTTCCGGACATCGAACTGGAAGTGCTGACCGACAACGACGTGGCCAACCTGAGTCACCGGGAAGCCGACCTGACTTTGCGCTGCGACAACAAGCCCCAGGCAACCCTGGAAGGCGAGCGCATCGCCGCGGTCGAGTCCGCGGTGTATGGGGCCGCCCGTTACTGCCGACGCCACCGCGACCTGGACATCGAGAATCACCCGGAAGCCGGCACCTGGATCGTTCCGGATGAGACCTTCAGTCATCTGGCCACTGGCCGCTGGTACCGCAAGCACCTCAAGAACGCGTCGTCGTTGATTCGCTGCAACAGCCTGCAGTCAATGCACGCACTGGCTTGCGCCGGCGCCGGTCTGGCCGTGCTGCCCTGCTACCTGGGCGAGAGCGCCAAGGAGCTGCGCCGGCTGTCCGATCCGCTGGAAGGCGAGAGCGTCGACCTGTGGTTGCACGTTAACCAGGACACCCAGCAGATGGCGCGGGTGCGCATTGTCATGGAATTCCTGGTGGATCGCTTGCAGGCCCTCGAGACCGCCATCGAAATCAGCGGCACGCTGTAATGGCCTCAGACTCCGTCAGCCGCAGAACGGCCAGAACTGGTACCAGCGCCAACACTGGAATTCCTGCTCGCATGCCTGCAACTGGTTGTCGTAGCGAAAGGCGCGGCTCTGCACCCGTCCGGCCAGCGCCTGGATGCTCGGCTTCTTGTCGAAACTGCGGCGCTGATAGCCACCCCGGCCTTCGTGGTACGCCAGGTATAGCTGGCGCGGGTTATAGAAGCTGATGCCCAGTTGGCGGTGGGTCAGGTGGTTGTACCAGCCGACGAAATCCAGCGCGTGTTCCATGTCGGTACGCACGGTGAACCAGCCGTCGCCGTTAGCGGCCAGGTACTCGCCCCAGGCCGGGTCCAGGGCCTGGGCATAGCCGTAGGCGGAGGTTGGCCGGGTCCAGGGAATCATTCCCCACAGCAGTGTGCGCGGCGGCCGGGCGTGGCTGCGGAACGACGATTCGTAGAACACGAAAGCCATCTGGGTGGCGATGGGCGTACCCCAGCGGGCCTGGGACTCGTGGGCGTAGTCGTACCACACCGGGTGTTCCCGGAAGATCTCGCACAGGTCGTCCGGATTGGCCGGCGGGTCCGGAGCCAGCAGACTAAACCGCAGCGTGGCCCAGACTCCCATCAGCAGGCCCAGTACCGGCAGCCCGAACCACTTCACTCGCGCGCGCCAGGTATTAACGTTACGGCGCCGGCGGCTCCGGCCTCGACGCCAGGTCTGTCGGAATTTCCCTACCAAACTGTCATCTCCCAAGCCCCGGGATTGCTTGATGCCTGTGCCGGAGCCATGTCATAAACACGGCATTCACGCAACGGGATGGTAGATAAATGAAGCTCCGCACCCTAGTTAAACCTCTTTTAATTGCCGGCCTCCTGGCCTCTGGCCCGCTGGCGGCAGCGCCCTCGGCCCAGCAGGTACTGGTGGCGTCACCGGTGGACGACATCGTAGCCCAGTATCCGGCCATGATGAGCCAGGGCATTCGCGATGGCCTGAAACGCAGCGAACAGGTGCCACCGATGGTGGCCGACACCATCGGTTATGTGGTCAGCAACAGTTTTCGAGCCGCCGACATTGAACGCCGTATCGTCCAGGATCTCGAGGCCGGGTTGAGCGAGCGCCAACTGCAGGCGGTGGCGGACTGGTATCAGACGCCGGTGGCGCGCAAGATCGCGGCGGCCGAGATCATGGCGTCGGATCCAGCCACCTGGAACGATATTCGGGCCAAGTCGGCTGAGTTGAATCGCAAGTACCGGGGCACCGAACGTTCCGGCCTGTTTGATCGCTTCGATCGCGCCGCCCGGGCCACCGAAAGCGCCGTCGACACTTCCATCGCCGTGCAGCTCGGTCTGGCGACGGCCATGGCCGCCCTGGGCAGCGATTCGGTACACCACGATCAGCTCAAGCAACGCATCGAGAGCCAGCGCACCGCCATTCGCGCCATTGTCGAGCAGCAGGTGTACGACAGCTACCTGTTTACTTACCAGAACATCAGCACCTCGGAGATGAAGCAATACCTGGCGTTCCTCGAGAGTGACGCCGGCGCGGCCTTTTCCCGGGTAGTCACCAACAGCATTCAGCGCGCCATCACCGACCCGATTGAGTCGGTTGGGCAGCAGATGGCGCGTTTCCTGACGCCGCAGTCGTCGTCGGCGCCGAAACCCTGATCGGCACCAGCAGGCGGTCGGTAAAGCGGGCCAATTCCGCGTAAACCTTCTCTCGCCGGCGGGCATAGCGGTGGGAGAAATGGAACGCCACCAGCTGCCGGACACCGGCGGCATTGGCAATGCCCGCGGTGGCCCGGGTGGTGAGGTGGCCGGTGCGTTTGGCCTGATCGGCATCGGCGACCATGAACGAGGCCTCACAGAACAGCGTGTGGGCGCCTCTGGCCAGATCGACCATGCGGGTGATGTTGTCCGGCGTGTCGGCAAAGTCGGTGGCGTAGACCACCGGCTCACCGGCCGCCTGAATCAGCAGCCGGTCGGCCAGGTCCTCGGCCCGGTAGGTGGCGCCGTTACCCGGACACACCAGTTCGTCCGGTCGGTGTTTCAGCACTGCCAACTTGAGGTCGTGCAACCAGGGGCCGGCTGAGGCCCCGATCGCGTCCAGCACGTCCTTGCGAACCTGCAACTTGCCAAAGGGCTCCCAGGCGTAGGCCAGCACCGGAGTGCCATGGTCCAGAAGAGCCGCGCGCACCTGAAATTCCGTTTCCTTGTGGATGACGTTGCCCGGCGTCGGCTGATCGTCCAGCGCCTTCGGTGCCCCGGCGCCAGCGTCCAGCTGCCAGCGTTTCAAATGGTCACCGTGCCACTCGTTAACGATAAAGCGCGGGCCACGATCCTCGACCCGATCCCACAATAAGCCCTGCACCATGCCAGTAATGTGGTGGATCAGCCCGGGTGGGCCAAACAGGCGGCAGGCCGGGAAGTGGCCGATCCGGCTGCGCAGAAACCACAGGAAGCCGCCGATGTGGTCGGCGTGACAGTGGGTGATGAACACGTCGGTCACCTGGTGCGCCGAGCGCAGCGCCATGCGACCACTGTCGCCCATGTCAAACAGCAGGCTGCGGGCGTCGTGCACCAGGCGCAACTGCATCAGCGGGTCGCCTCCGACCCCGTTCACCAGCGACGCCACCGCCGGCCCGACCCGAACCGCCACCTGGGGATCTTTGGCGACGCTGGTCAGCGCACCCAGCTCTACACTGATTTCGAACGCGCCATTGCCATTGGGACTGAGCTGCATGGGGTACCTCCTGGAGCCATCAAATCACCCTCTATTGTTCAATATTTGTACAAGAGGCGATTAGGGTCCAATCTCATAAGTATATGCAACCCGGGAGTTGCCCCCATGGATTTCAATGCCTATCAGAAAGCGTTGTCGGTTCAGTCGCGGGGAACCGAATGCCCGTTCGCGCCCGAGGAGTACGACCAGCGTCTGGCTCGCGTGCGCCAAAGGATGGCCGCCGACGACATTGACGCGCTGCTGCTGACTGATTGCGCCGATATCTTTTACCTGACCGGTTACAGCACTTTTGAGGTGTCGGTGCATGTCGCGCTGGTGGTCACCGACTCGTCGCTGTTGCTGCAGGTACCCTCCATCGAGATGGGCCCGGCGATGGTCACCACGCGGGTTGCCAAGGTGTGCGGCTACCGCTGGGAAGGCATCGGCGAAGTGCTGGTGCCGCTGATCGATGCCCTCAAGGACTCCGCCGACACCGTGGGCATCGATGCCTGGCACGGCTCCCTGCGCCAGGGCGTGCTGGAGGGGCTGAAGGCCCGGTTGGCCGGGGTCCGTTTTGTCGACGCCGGTGGCCTGGTCAAGAAGGTGCGCATTGTGAAATCGGCGACCGAAATCGAGTTTCTGCGCCAGAGTGCCCGCATCACCTCGATAGGGCTGGAGGCCGCCGCCGCGGCGGTGCGTCCGGGGGTGACCGATAATGACATTGCCGCCGTTGGCGCCAAGGCGCTGCTGGAAGCCGGCAGTGAGTTCATGAGCATGCAGCCGATTGTCACCACCGGTCGCCGCAGCAGCGTGATTCACGCCAACCACAGCCGCCGCCGGATCGATCCCGGGGAGCCGGTATTCCTGGAGTTTGGCTCGGCCTGGCACCGGTACACGGCGCCGATGATGCAAACGGTGGTGGCCGGACCGCCGTCGATAGAGATGGGCCGGGTATTCGATGGCTGCCGGCGCGTAGTGGATGCCCTGCTGGCGGCGATCACTCCCGGCGCCAGTTTCGATGACGCCGCCCAGCGTGCGGAGTTGGCCTTGGCGCCTCTGGCCAAGAAGGTGTTTTTCTCCGGCGTGTTTGGTTACACCGTGGGCGCGCAGTTCCCGCCATCCTGGGTGGAGGGCTCCGGGTTCATTGCGCGCGGCGGCAATACCGAATTCCGCCCGGGCATGGTGTTCCACCTGCCAATCTGTCTGCGGGTGCCGGGTCACTGGGGGATTGGGTGCAGCGAGACGGTGCTGGTTACCGCCCAGGGTGCCGAGCCTTTGACCGCCAATCCCTGGACCCTGACTCCGACCCAGTCCAGGCCGAAAAAAGTCAGTCCAGCCTGAGCTCTTGCAGGAACACCGTGCGTGGCTCCTGCAACTGCACCGCGAACAGGGTCAGTCGCCGCATCCGGCGCAGGTTCATGGTGCGGGACGCGGGCGCGTTCTCGATGTCGGCAATGGCCACGGTGTGGCTGGAGCTGCCCGGGGGCAGGGTGAGCCGGGTGTTGAAGCGGTCGCTGTAGGCGTTGCTGCCCCGCTCGTGTTCCTGGTCGTTTACCCGCAGCACCAGGGTCAGCGGCTCCGATTCCGGATTGAACAGCCGCAGGTTCAGGGTCTCGAAGGCTTCCCAGTCCGAAGGCAAACGGTACAGCGAGGCGCCCGAGAAGCGCTCGGTGCCCAGCTCGATCCTGAGGCTTTGGTCGTGGCCATCGTTATGCTCGGGGGAGGGGGCCACAGGGCCGCGCCAGAAGGGCGCCGGATTGCTGTGGTCGAAGTCGTAAACCTGAGGCAGCTGATGCTCAAGCTTGAAGTAACGCGCGGCCTGGACCCCGGTGGTGTTCAGTTCGTACAGCATCAACAGGCTGCTGGCACTCACCAATATGGCCGTGGTGGCGCTCTTGCGCACGCGCATGGTCAGCACTGGTTGCCAGGCCAGCACGAACCAGAGCCCGATCAGGTTGCGCAGCACATCCCGCCAGTCGAAATCTCGCCCCAACTCCGTTTGCGCGACCTCAACCGCAATCCCGAATGTCAGCACCACGCCGGTGGAAGCGAGCCACAGGGACCAGCCACTGAGCCATCGCCTCGGATTGATCGCCAGGGTGAGCAGGGCAAACAGCAGCACATGGCCGAGATTCCAGGCGGCATAGTTGAGCCCGCCGGGGAGCCATTCGGGCCGGCCGATAAACAGGAGGGGAGTGAGAGCAACAACCCCGATCAGGGCCAGCGAGCGGAATCGCTGACCCCTGGTGGTCGGGGTTGGGATACTGCCTGAACCCATTAGCTGCGGCTGGTCACTTCCAGCAGGTGGTAGCCGAACTGGGTCTTGATCGGACCAATCACGGTGTTCAGCTCGCTGTTGAACACGGCCTTGTCGAACTCAGGCACCATCTGGCCTGGGCCGAATGAGCCCAGGTCGCCGCCGTTGCGGCCGGACGGGCAGGTGGAGTGCTGCTTCGCGACTTCGGCGAAATCCTGGCCACCTTCGATGGCTTGTTTCAGTTCTTCGCACTTCGCTTCGCTGTCGACCAGAATGTGGCGCGCTGTTGCCTGTGCCATGGTTGTTCTCCTCGGTTGAGTTGATGGGGTGTCAGGACCGGAATGCTGCCCGTCCCCGGGGTTTGAGGCAAGGTCTTTTTATCCGTGTTTTTCCGGCCTCACCCTGAAACCTGCAAACCTGTACAATGCCGGCTTTCTTTCGCCGGCGCCAGTTCCTCACGCGGCGCGGGCCCCACGTTAATAGGTTTCCGATTGATCTCCACCGCCAACATCACCATGCAGTTCGGGGCCAAGCCCCTGTTCGAAAACGTATCCGCCAAATTCGGTAACGGCAACCGCTACGGCCTGATCGGCGCCAATGGCTGCGGTAAGTCCACCCTGATGAAGATCCTGGGGGGCGACCTGGAGCCCAGCGCCGGCCAGGTCATGCTCGAGCCCAACACCCGCCTGGGTAA
>JBPEXK010000326.1:0-9452 GCA_052031745.1 Marinobacter sp.
GTGCCGATTCACTGGAACCGCCAGTTTGCCTCCCGGGGTACAGCCACCGAGCTGATGATGGCGGTGACCGATCCGGTGTCCGGCCAGCCCGAGGGCAAGCACGGTGTCGCCAGCCTGGAAGCCCTGGGTAGCCGCTGGCAGGCCCGGTTGATGCGACGCCGGGGCAATGACTGGCGGCCGGAGCTGGCCAGCCCCGCTGGCTACTGGGCGCGACAACCGCTGGCCCACAGTGAGAGCTGGTGGCTGGCGGGGGACCAACCGGTGGACTGGGCACAGGAAGCCGACGCCTGGCTCGGTGGTGCCGCCCAGTTGTTCATGGGCGATGCTGCCTGTGGCCGGTTCCGCGCCGCGCGTCTGGTGGACGGGCGCCTGGACGCCGTCTTGCTGGTGGCCCCGACAGCGGGGGAATTGCCGGATCTGGCCTGGCTGGATCAGTGTTTCGAGGCCGACTGCCTGAGCCCCGAGCAGCGTCAATGCCTGCTCGCGGCCCGGGCTGTGGACAGCGAGGACACAGGGGCCCTGGTCTGCAGCTGTTTCCAGGTGGGCGAAAAGCAGATTGCCAAGGCGATTCAGGCCGGACAGACCAGCGTGGAAGCCCTGGGACAGGCGCTAAAATGCGGCACCAACTGCGGCTCCTGCATTCCGGAATTGCGCGGTTTGCTGGCTGAACAGGCGGTCGAACCGGTCAGCGCAACAGTCTGACCCTGAGTCAGCCGGCTTTTCGCAGCAGCGGCAGCGGGACCCGGTATCGGACGCCGACCGCACGCCCTGTGCCCTCCACCGTGCAGGTTTTGCGATTCACTCGCCGGATTCGGCCTTGTACCTCGCGTTTGCCAGCGTGGAAGGCAACCACTTCCCCAACCTGCCACTCCGGCGCCGACCGTTGCGCCGACGCCAGATCAAATGGATCCGTCGACAGTGCCAGGTCGTGGTCTTGAGCCCGTGCCAGAAGCGCCGTGCGTACCGCCTCCGCGCTGCCATTGGCATGCAGTTGATCCAGGCTTTGATAAAAGTGCCGGTTGTGCACCGAACCCCGGAATCGCTTGCCGGCGGATTGCTGCAACAGGTGGGCGAACTCGTGGCAGCAGGTGTGTGCGAGCAGGTTAAGTGGGCTTACTTCGGCACCGAAGTAGCCACGTTTCAGAATCTCTCGAGTGGACAGCCAGCCTTGCGCAGTTTCGAGCTGCTGCTTGGCGGCAATCATGCGGACACCGTAGGTGATCAGGTGCCGGTTTCGATGGGCGTCGAACCGGTGGTAGGTGGCCTGACCACCGCCAACGCGACAGGTCAGGGTGCTGCCGGCTTTGAGTGAACGAGTGGTCTCGTCCCGCTCGTGCCAGAGCAGGTCCCTGGTAAGGTCGCACATGATGTGGCCGAGCTGTCGGGTTTGGGCTGGGGTCATCCGGGTGCCATCACAAATGCTGGAAGGGCGCATTGAACGCGATGGTTTGGATGATACCCGTTGCTTAGGGGCGGGTGAAAGCCACACCGGTCAGCGTTGTGGATGACCGGTGCGGTGATGTCGGAGGCTGAGTATCAGGCCTCGAACGGCGAACGCCAGTCGTCGGCACCGGAAGTACCGGCAACGGCGTGCTCCCAGGTGATCTTGCGGTAAGACAGAGAGGTGGTCACCAGCTGGGTGAAATCAGCGTTGGTGGCATCCTGGCAGTGCGGCATGTTGCAGTTGATGTCGATGATGGTGGCATCTTCCAGGATGGTGGAGAAGAAGTGCTCCTGCTTGCCTTCAACGGAGGTGCGGTACCACTTCAGTTCCACTTTCGGCAGCATTTCGCCGGACGCCAGGGCGTTGTACATCAGCGGCGTGGCTTTGTTCAGTGCGGAAGTGAACTTGAACGGCTTGTGCACACGCTGACCGGACGGCTGACCGGACTGAGGATCGGTCGGCACGGTGACCACGTGGCTAAATTCCTGAACCAGAACTTCGTCCTCGTGGCCTTCCACGTAGATGTTGCCGACCGAGTCGGAGGTGAATGCGCCAGCGGTGATGTTGCCCTGAGTCTGGCCTTCGATACTGATATAACAAGGAGTTGGCATTGTCTGCTCCATGACAGGTGAATGAATCTGTGTCCCTACGGGTGTTCCCTGGACGCAGGGTTTAGTACAAGGTCCGTGCCAGGCTGATAAAAGCCAATGAAAACAATGGCTAGAGAGGTTTTTCCTGGGCTTGTCACTCTAGTTGGGCAAGTCGGTGCCCGGGGAGTGGGCGAGGATTTGCTGGCCAGGCGAGAATTTGCCCGGGCTGGCTCAGCGTAGGGCCAGGGACGCCAGCAGTGCCAGCAACAGCAACGCCGACAGGCTTTGCCAGAACACCAGCGGGTGACGCTCGATCAGGGGTGGCCGTTGGCGCCTGTGCCAGTCATTGTCCGGCTGGCGAAGGGCGTGGAGAAATTCCGACAACGCCGGGAAGCGGCGGTGGGGCTCGGGGTGAACCGCCCGCGCCAGTGCGTCATCGAACCACAGGGGCACATCCGGGCGCGTCGGCCGCAGCGATTGATAGCGCAGTTGGCGCAGGTTGCGGCCGGTGCGGATCTTGGGCACTTCCGCCCCGTAGGGCAAATGACAGGTCAGCAGTTGATAGGCGATCACCCCGAGCGAGAACTGGTCGGACTGCCAGCTACTCGGTTCGCCCAGCAGTGTTTCCGGGGCCGCGTACAGGGCGGCGCCCCGTGGCCACTCCCCTGCGCTGTCGGGCGCCAGTTCCTGCAGTCCGGCCACTCGGGTGGCGCCGAAATCGATCAGGGTCACGGCGCCGGCACGGTCGATCAGGATGTTCTCCGGTTTCAGATCCTGGTGCACCATTTCCAGCCGATGAAAAGCGCGCAGGCCCCGGGCAATCTGCTCTATCAGGTTGCGCACGGTTTCCAGATCCGGCGTCGGGTGGTCCAGCATCCACTGTTTCAGGGTGCGGCCGTCCACAAACTCCGTCACCAGGTACAACCAGTTGCGGCGCCGGTCCGGGACAAAGGACTTGGCCACGTGCGGACTGCGCAGCCGCCGGCCGATCCATTCCTCAAGGGCAAACTGCTCCAGGTATTTCGGATCCTGGTGCAGGTCTGAGGCCGGAATCTTGATCACCACCGGAGTTTGACTCGTTTCATCCACTGCCTGGAACACGTGGCTTCGACTGCTGGCGTGTAGCTGGCGCACGATGCGGTAGCCGTCAAAGCTTTGCCCGGGTACCGGTTCTGGCGCAAACGGCAGTTGGCTCAGTTCCCGGTGCAGCTCGCTGGCGGCCTCGGCTAGCGGCAGGCGGTCAATCCGTATCAGTTGCACGGTGAGATTGTCGTCACTGCCGGCCGCCAGCGCCGCCGCAGCCAGCCGCTTGGCGGTGGCGCTCAGGTCGTCCGGGTGGCGCAGGAGCAACGCCAGAATGTCCTTATCGCTCAGGTAATCGTGGATGCCGTCGGTGCTGAGCAGAAACAGGTCGCCGACTCGCAACGGGCTTTGCAGATAATCGATGTCGACCCGGTGCTCCAGGCCCATGGCCCGAGTTAGGCAGCTCTCGGTTGGCGAGAGCGAGACACTGTGATCGGTGGTCAGTTGCTCCAACGCCTGCTCCCGCACCTTGTAGATCCGGGAATCACCCACCTGGAAGATGTGAGCGGTGTTGGCTTTCAGCACCAAGGCACTGAGAGTACAGACATAGCCCCGGTCGTGGTCGTAGCGGTACTGACTGCCGCGGGTTTGGGCATGCAGCCAGGCATTGGTGGCGCGAATAACCCGCTCCCCGGCCTGTTTTACGGACCAGGTTTCGGGGGTGGAGAAGTAGTCCGAGAGGAACCCGGCCACCGAGGATTCGCTGGCGATGTGGCTAACGTTGCTGGAGCTGATGCCATCGGCGATGGCGGCCGCGATGCCCTTGGTGGTGCGCGGCGCCCCGTCCGGTATCAGCAGGCCATGGAAGTCCTGGTTGCCAGATTTTCGGCCGGCCTCTGAGTGCTGTCCAACGGTGACTTCGAGCTGTTTCGAGGCAAACGGGCCCCCGCCCGGCGAGGCCGCCGACGGGGGCAATCCGGCCTGTGCGGCGGCCGGGAAAAAACCGGAATCAGGCACGGTTGGCCAGTGCCGATTCGTTGAAAGCGGCCGGGCCCGGGCGCTTCGGGGCGGTACGCACGTGGGTGGTGTACAGGGTCAGTCCAGTGAAGGCCAGGCCACCCACCAGGTTGCCCAGAACCGTTGGAATCTCGTTCCACCACAGGTAATCCATCACCGAGAACTCGCCGCCCATGATGATGGCGGACGGGAACAGGAACATGTTGACGATGGAGTGCTCGAAGCCCATGAAGAAGAACAGCATGATCGGCATCCACATGGCCAGCACCTTGCCGGCAACGTTGGTGGAGATCATCGCGCCAACCACACCCATGGAGACCATCCAGTTGCACAGCATGCCGCGGATGAAGATGGTGGCCCAGCCGGCGGCGCCGTATTCGGCGTAGCCCAGAGTACGGTCCTCGCCCACAGAGGCGATCTTGGCGCCGACTGCGCCTGGGTCGGTGTTAAAGCCGTAGGTGAAAACGAAGGCCATCATGAAGGCGACGGTCAGGGCGCCGCCCAGGTTGCCCAGGAACACCCAGCCCCAGTTACGCAGGATGGCTTTGGGTGTCACCCCCGGGCGCTTGTCCAGCAGTGCCAGCGGGGTCAGCATGAACACGCCGGTGAGAAGGTCAAAACCCATCAGGTAGAGCATGCAGAAGCCGATGGGAAAGAGCACGGCGCCAATCAGGAAGACACCGGTCTGGACCGCGACGGTAATGGCAAAGGCGGCCGCAAGTGCCAGGATGGCGCCGGCCATGAAGGCGCGGATCAGGGTGTCCCGGGTCGACATGTAGATCTTGGACTCACCCGCGTCCACCATCTTGGTGGCAAACTCGGAAGGCAAAATATAAGACATAGCTGGTTCCTCTGGCCCACAAAAAAACGGCGCTGCCCGCAGACTGACTCATGCCATGAGCCGTTCTGAAGCAGACGCCGTTGTCTGGAAGTTGCTGTCGCTGTAAGTGGAACCATCGTTGGCCCCACGCTGTAGGTCAGTGCAGGGAGCGTGCCAGGCTCTGGCGCCGGAGAAATAATGCGCGCTTGTTCAGAGGGTTACATCGATTGTGTTCACGGAGGCAGGATTGCCGGTGCACTGACCAGGCGCACCCCATCGGTGCGGCCTGGGCTGTCTATGCTGCACCCTGGCACAGTATCGGGCCGAACATCGGTAAGGGCGGGTCAGCGCAGCCGGAAGCGGACCGGCAGCGCGTAACTGAAGCGCGAGCCCGCCATGCGCTCTGGCACCGCGGGCAGAGGTTCGGCATCCCGAAGCATCTCCAGGGCCGCGTCGTCGAGCAGGTCGTGGCCGGATTCGGTCTGCAGGTACAGCTCCTGCAAGCGGCCATCCCGATCGAAGCTGAACACCACCAGCGGTGTGCCTTCCTGGCCCAGACGGCGTGCCCGTCGAGGGTATTGGTAAAACTCGCTCAGGTGGCGGCTTAACCGGGTCAGGTATTCGTCGACCCGGGCGGAGCTGCCGGCCCGGAGCTGAATTTGCTGGTCCTGGGGTGGCTGCGCCTGCTCCGTGGGCGCGTTCGGGCTGGCCGTGGCGTCGCTGGCCTCGGCCACCGGCTTGGGGCTTGGCTTGGGTTCGGGTTCAGGCTGTAATTTCGGCTCTGGCTCTGGCTCTGGCTCTGGCTCTGGCTCTGGCTCTGGCTCTGGCTCTGGCTCTGGCTCTGGCTGGGGTTCTGGTTTGGGGGCAGGCTCAGGTTCTGGTTGTGGCGTGGGCTCGGGTTCCGGTTCGGCGGGCGCTTCAGTTTTGGTTTCTTGAGGCTGTGGTGCTGCCAGGGTGATGCGCACCGCCGGTGCGGTATTGCTGGCGGCTTCGCCGCGGGCAGACTGGTCCAGGGGCTGACGGGGCATGGCCCACAACAGCACCAGCGCGGTGATGACGATGGCCAGCAGCAACAGGCCGGCTCGGACTCCTCCCTGACGAGTGGTCATGCTGCCGGTTCCGTCAGTAGCAGTATCTCGGTGTAGCCAGCCTGCTCCAGGATGCGAAACAAGGACTCCAGCTTGGTCATCGCCAGGCCATCCGCGGCGGCGATGATCAGCGGCTGCTCCGGGTCCGCGCTGGGCAGGTAGGTCGCCAGTGTTTCGGCGGTCACCGACCGGCCGCCAATTTTCCACTCGCCCGCAGCGGTTACCGACAGGTCGGCACGGGGCGCCTGTTCTTGCGAGTCAGCGCCAGAGCTTGGCAGTTGGGGCAATGGTTCATTGGCAAGTTGACCCGCCACGATGAAAAACATCAGCAGCAGAAACACCAGATTGATCAGTGGCAGCAGCGCGTCTTCAACGCGCTCCAACAGGGTCTTGCCGGCGCTGAAAGGGGGCGGAACCAGATCGGTCATGGGGCTTGGTCGGGTTGTCGTTGCCAGTGGGTTTCGATGCCGGCGGCGTCCAGTCGACCCAGGGCCTGGGTGAACTGACCCAGCTGGGCTTCCGGGCGGGTGGCCAGGGTTACCTCGGTGACGCTGGCGGCCGCGAGCGCGGTCAACAGCGCTTCCAGCGAGTAGGCTTGCTCGCGCCAGAGGATCTGTCCGTCGCTGGCAATCGTCAATGCCGGTATCGGGTCGCCGGAGCTGGTGCGTTGGTCCGGGCTGGCGTTGGCCAGTTCCAGCGATCCCACCGGCAACAGGCGGCTGGTGAGCATAAAGAACACCAGCAGAATGAACACCACATCAATCAGGGGTGTGATGCGGATGGGTATCGGCCGGCTGGGCCGGGGGTCAACCAGTGACATTGGCGAGACGCTGGCGTCCGGTAGCGGGAAACTCCTGTGGCGGATTGGCCCGGCGGGGCTTGGCCTCGGCCGGTTCGGCGTCCATCTTGGCCGGTTGCTGAGCGCCCTGGCCGGCGTCGTTCAGCACCGTGACCAATGTGCTGTTCACCAGGGCGTGCAACCGCCGCAGGCGGAATTCGATCCAGGCCGCCAACGCCGCAAACGGAATCGCCAGGACCAGGCCTGCGGCGGTAGTGGTCAGGGCCTCATAGATGCCGCCACTGAGCTGGCTGGCATTGGCCCGGCCCTCGGCGGCGGCCATCGCGCCAAAAGCATCGATCATGCCCATAACCGTGCCCAGAAGCCCCAGCAACGGGGCAAGCGCGGCGATCACCTCGATGATTTTCAGCGGTGCCTCGAAGGGCTGCAGTGCCTGTTGGGCGTCCCGCGCGGCGGTTTCTCGTATGGCCTGGGGCTCGCGCTGGGCCTGGGCGGCAGCCATGGTGTCGAGCACCAGGTGCATCAGCGGATTTAGCCGTGCCAGGGGATGGGCTTGCTCGCGGACCTCCGTCGGGTGCACTTCCTCCGGTGCCCGGCGCCAGGCGGTCAGAGTGCGTCTGAGTCTGCGGTCCATGCGCGGCGCGTACAGGGCTCCCACCAACATCAGGTACATGAAGGTAACCAGGCCTATGACTGCCAGGGCGGCGAGCACCACCATTACCGGCCCACCCATGTCGATCAGTTGACCAAGGGGGCCGCCGAGAACGTCGGCTGGGGGCAGCAGGGCAGATTCTGACATTGGAAAAGGTCCGTTCCCAAGAATGACGATCTAAATGATAAAGATTATCAATACGTTTGCAAGGTGTAATCTGAAATTTGCCCCGGCTTTGGTAAGATGCGCAGTCGCAACATCCGAATTTGTCCGGCTATTTCAGCCTGGACCAGCCGGGGAAACGACCTGAATAGCTCAACGCCCAAACCGTTAACTCAGGAATGCAGACATGATTAGGCACTGGTTCGGCAGTCTGGTGAACCGGGCAGTGGTCGTGGTTGTTCTGTTTACCCTGGTCTCGGCGCTGCTGGTGACGGTCGTTGGCGCAGTGCTGAGCCAGGCTGAACTGGAACAACAAGCGAAAAACCAGGTCACCACCATGGCCCAGCACATCGCTGGCGACCTGGACGAAAAGCTGGCACGCCGGCTGGAGACCCTGAATCATGTGGCCACCAGCTTCACCATGGACGAGCGGGCGCTCTCAAGCCGTGCCAGTGTGTTGTTGCGCCAGCAGACTGCCCTGCAACACCTGTTCGACGGTCTCTACCTGATCGACTCCGAGGGCAAGATCCTGGCCGAAACCCCGGAAGCCTATGCCCTCAAGGGCCAGAATGTCGGTCACCGGGACTATTTTCAGGACGCCTCCCGGCGCCTGACTCCGGTGATCAGTGAACCTTACGTGTCCATATACCAGGACGAACCCGCCATCATGATCGCCGCGCCGATCTTCGACCACCGTCAGCGCTTCATCGGTGTGCTCGGGGGTGCCCTGTTCCTGAGCGGCGAAAATTTCATGGAACAGTTTGCCAGTCTGCGCATCGGTTCCACCGGGTACCTCGGGGTGGCTACCCGCAGCGGTATCACCCTGGCGCACGGTCGTACTGGCAAGGTTATGGTGCCGGTGCGTGTCGGCAATCCGGTGCTGGCGGACGCCATGGAGGGGTTTGAGGGCACCCGGCTTACCCGCAACGGCGAGGGTGAGCGCACCATCATGTCGGTACAGCAGATGGATCAGGTGCCCTGGTTCGTGGCGGCGGTGTGGCCGGCGCGGGAGGCTCTGGCGCCAATCACCCGCATGACCGACGCCTTCCTCTGGACCCTGCTCGGGGTGATCGGCGTGCTGGCACCGTTCGCACTGTGGCGCTTCCGCCGGTTGCTGGCACCGCTCAAGGTGCTTGGCCAGCAGATCAACGAGCGCCACCTGGGTATCCGCAGCACCCCGGTGGACGTGGCCGGCGGCCAGGAAATCCGCCAGGTCGCGGAAATCTTCAACACCGTGATGGACGAACGCGAGGAAGTGCTGGAGTCCTTGGCCGAGCGCGAGGCCTTCTTCCGCTCCCTGACCCAAAGCGCGCCCATCGGCATCATCCAGACCGACGTGCTCGGGCGCATCGATTTCGTCAATCCGGCGTTCGAGAAAACCATCGGGCGCCCGGCGTCCGAGTTGCAGCACCGGCCTCTGATCGAAGGGGTGTTCGAAGCCGACCGGGAAGCGGTGGCGAAAGGCTGGAAGCAGGCCCTGGGGAACAACGAGGTGTACCGGGGCCG
Organism: Marinobacter sp.; assembly: GCA_052031745.1. Taxonomy (GTDB): domain Bacteria; phylum Pseudomonadota; class Gammaproteobacteria; order Pseudomonadales; family Oleiphilaceae; genus Marinobacter. Next base: position 9,102 of record JBPEXK010000326.1, read on the forward strand.
ACTGCGCATCCCGAGCCAGGGTAAGCGGGATATGATCTGGGCCGATGTCATGACCTCGGTCATCGATACGCCGGATAAGACCCTGGGCAGCATCACCGTGGTTCGGGACGTGTCCCGGGAGCTCGAGGTGGAAGAGGCGCTTCGGGAAGAGCAGCAGCGCGCCGAGAGTATCCTGGGCGTGTTGCAGGAGGGCGTGCTGATGGTGGATGTTGAGGGCCTGATTCGCTACGCCAACCAGGCGGCCTGCCAATTTCTGGCCGCGGACGGTGATTGCATCCGACAAAACTTCTTCCAACTGGTGGAGATCCGCAGTAACGACAAGGTTATGGCGCATCGGGAGTTTTTGGCGGG
>JBPEXK010000327.1:0-1718 GCA_052031745.1 Marinobacter sp.
CTGGAGCAGGCGCTGGAATTCATCGACGACGATGAACTGGTGGAGGTAACGCCCAAGGCAATCCGCCTGCGCAAGAAGCTCCTGAAAGAGAATGAGCGCAAGCGCGCCAACAAGAAGTAATTGCCGCCGCCTTGCTGGCCAAGGCAGTGGCGATTCGAGGGGCAGGTCTGTGAGGACCTGCCCCTTTTTCGTTCAGTTCAGCTAAACTCCGGGTAAAACCCCTGTCCGGAGTGCCGCATGCTCACACTCTTTCCTGAGCTCAAACCCAACGCCCAACACCGTATCGCCGTGGATCCGCCGCACGAATTGTACGTGGAGGAGTGCGGCAACCCGGAGGGAATTCCCGTGCTGGTGGTTCACGGCGGTCCCGGTGGTGGGTGCGAGGATTTCCATCGCCGCTTTTTCGATGCCGAGCGATTCCGGATCATCCTGATGGACCAGCGCGGAGCCGGCCGTTCCACGCCCCTGGCGGAGCTGGAGGGTAACAGCACCGACAAGCTGGTCGAGGACATGGAGACGGTGCGTTCCTTCCTGGGTGTGGACAAATGGTTGCTGTTCGGTGGCAGTTGGGGGTCGACGCTCAGCCTGGTCTACGCCCAGCAGCATCCGGACCGGGTGTCGGGTTTGGTGTTGCGGGGCATCTTCCTGTGTCGGCCCCAGGACATCCACTGGTTTTACCAGGAAGGTGCGAGTCGGGTGTTTCCCGATTACTGGTTGGACTTCGAGGCCCCGATCCCGATGGACGAGCGGGGCGACATGGTCTCCGCCTATTACAAGCGGCTGACCAGTGCCAACGAGCTGGAGCAGATCCAGGCGGCCAAAGCCTGGTCCGTCTGGGAGGGGCGGTGTGCAACCCTGCACCCCAACCCCAGGGTGGTGGAGCATTTCGGCCATCCGCACGTGGCCATTGCCCTCGCGCGCATTGAATGCCACTACTTCATGAACAAGGCCTTCCTCGAGCCGGATCAGATTGTCCGCAACGCCCAGGTCCTGGCGGACATCCCCGGTATCATCGTGCACGGCCGGTACGACATGGTCTGTCCGCTGGATAACGCCCTGGCGCTCAGCCGAGCCTGGCCCGAGGCCGATCTGCGCATCATCCGCGATGCCGGGCATTCGTCCTCCGAGCCGGCGATCGTGGACGCGCTCATCCGGGGTGTCGAAGAAGTGGTGGCCAGATCTGAAAAAAGTGCGAGCTAATCGTACTTTTTGATGGTTGCGGTTCGGTAATCCCGTCGATAGACTCGTTAGCCATTCGTAATGATTCCGCTTAACCATCCCCAGAGAAGTGAATGAAAGGGCTTATCCAGCGAGTATCGGAAGCCAGTGTCACCGTGGACAACGAACGCATCGGCGTCATCCAGACTGGTCTGGTGCTGCTGCTGGGCGTGGAGCGGGAGGATGATGCCTCCGCGGCTCGAAAGTTGTGTCGTCGAATCCTTACCTACCGGGTGTTTCCTGACGAGCAGGGGCGGATGAACCGCAGTCTGACGGACACCGGTGGTGCGCTTCTGGTGGTCCCCCAGTTTACGCTTGCCGCCGATACCGCGTCCGGAACCCGTGCGGGGTTCTCCCGGGCTGCCAGTCCGGAGTCGGCAGAAACTCTCTATCAGCTGTTTGTTGCCGAGGCAAAAGCGTCACTCGGTGGTGAGCACGTGGCTGAAGGGCGTTTTGGGGCGGATATGCAGGTGCAGCTGATCAATGACGGTCCGGTGACC
>JBPEXK010000328.1:0-6937 GCA_052031745.1 Marinobacter sp.
GCGCTGCTATCTTTGTCCCAAATTCTGGTTTGGCGGAGTCTTTCTCCACCTGGCAATCAAATGATGGAACATCATGAACCCTAACTATCTGGATTTCGAACAGCCTATTGCCGACCTGGAAGCGAAGATCGAAGAGCTTCGCATGGTGGGCAACGATACCGACATCAATATCACCGATGAAATCACCCGGCTGAAGAAGAAGAGCGTCAGTCTGACCGAGAGCATCTTCTCGAATCTCCAGCCCTGGGATGTGGCGCGTCTGGCCCGGCACCCCCGCCGGCCCTACACGCTGGATTACATCGAGACGATTTTCGAGGATTTCGACGAGCTGCACGGCGACCGTCGCTACGCGGACGATCTGGCCATTGTCGGTGGCACCGCCCGCCTGGACGACAAGCCGGTGATGGTGATTGGTCACCAGAAGGGCCGGGAAGTGCGCGACAAGGTCAAGCGCAACTTCGGCATGCCACGGCCGGAGGGCTACCGTAAGGCCCTGCGTCTGATGGAAATGGCGGAACGCTTCAAGATGCCGATCCTGACCTTCATCGACACCCCGGGCGCCTACCCGGGCATCGGTGCCGAGGAGCGGGGCCAGAGTGAGGCCATCGCCTTCAATCTGGCGGTCATGTCCCGCCTTAAGACCCCGATTATCTCCACCGTAATCGGTGAAGGGGGCTCCGGTGGTGCACTCGCCATCGGTGTTTGCGATCAGCTGAACATGCTGCAGTACTCCACCTACGCGGTTATTTCTCCGGAAGGTTGTGCCTCCATTCTGTGGAAGAGCGCCGATTTCGCCGCACAGGCGGCCGAAGCCATGGGTGTAACCGCAGATCGGCTCAAGGACCTGGGGCTGGCGGACAATGTCATCAAGGAGCCCCTGGGCGGTGCCCACCGCAACCCGGAGGAAATGTCCGAATCCCTTAAGGCCACCCTGGCAAACGGTGTGGCCGAGCTGAGCCGACTCCCCACGGATGAGCTAGTGGCGCGCCGCTATGAGCGGCTGACCCGCTATGACACCGGGCGCTAAGCCCGAATCTGGTGTTGCCTGGCCGGACCGCCTCTGCGCGCCGGTCAGGTCACTTCCCGAGCATTCCCGCCTTTGGGTCGCCTTGAGTGGTGGCCTGGATTCCGTTTTATTGCTGCACGTGGTCGCCCAATGTCACCGGAACCGAACCCCGGTCGGCGCCATCCACGTGAATCACCAGTTGCAAGCCAATGCCGACGAGACCGAAGCCCTGTGCCGCGCCCAGTGTCAGCGGCTTGGTGTGCCTTTAGTTTGTCGCCGGGTGACGGTAGACGCCGGCAAGGGCAAGACCAAAGAGACAAGTGCTGACCAGAGTCAGGGGCTGGGCACGGTTGGCGGCATTGAAGAAGCGGCGCGTGAGGCCCGCTACGGCGTTTTCGAGCAGGTGCTGGAGTCGGGCGACCTGCTGCTGATGGCCCACCATGGGGATGATCAGGCCGAGACCGTGCTGTTCCGGCTGCTGCGCGGCAGCGGCGTGGCCGGGCTGGCGGGCATGCCGGCGCAGCGGTCATTGGGAGCGGGGCAATTGGTTCGGCCCTGGCTTGCGCTGGAGCGAATCGAATTGGAACAGGCAGCCCGCGACGCTGAACTGAACTGGGTGGAAGACCCAAGCAACATCGACCTGGGCTATGATCGCAATTTCCTCCGCCATGCCGTACTGCCAAAGCTTAAGGCCCGCTGGTCTGGCCTGACCCGAAGAATGGCGCGCAGCGCCGGGGCCTGTGCCGACAGCGCCTACCTGAGCGATCGCCTGGCGGAACTGCAATGGGCGGAGGTGGCCGAGTCGGCCCGTTGTCTGGACCTGGATCGGTTCCGGGAACTGGCGCCGCTGGAACAAACCAACCTGCTGCACTGGTGGGTGCGCTCCCAGGGCTTTCCGGCACCGGCGGTGGCGGACTGGCAGCAGATCGTGTCGGAGCTTTGTCACGCCGGTGAGGATCGTGAGCCTGAGCTCCGGGGCGATGGGTTCAGTCTGCGACGATTCCAGCGGCGTTTGTACCTGGTGCCGACTGCGCCAGAGCCGCCCGGCCAGCCCCAGGTGCTTTCGGCTCGGCAGCCGCTGCGCTGGGGCGATTGGTGGTTAACCCTTGAGCCCGCGGAAAACACGGATCAGGGGGTGCCGCCAATACGGGTATCTACGAGGCAGGGCGGTGAACGCCTCCGCCCGCACCCGGAAGGCCCGTCGAAAACCCTGAAAAACTGGCTGCAGGAACAGTCGGTGCCACCCTGGGAAAGGGCCCGTCTGCCGTTGGTTTTTGCGGGCTCTGGCGAGCTTGAGGAGCTGATCGCCGTGGGCGATTTGTGGTGTTCCGAACACTACTCGGGAAGCGCTCCTGCCGCCGGCTGGCGGGTGATCGTGCAGCGGGAATGTGATTGAGTCGGTAGGGCGATTCTGGTAGTCTGGCGTCCCATCTTGAGATGACAATCTCCCTCCTTCACCGAACCAGACAATCATGGAATCTGCATGACGCGTTATATTTTCGTCACCGGCGGTGTCGTGTCCTCCTTGGGGAAAGGTATCGCATCAGCCTCTCTGGCTGCGATCCTCGAGGCGCGCGGCCTGAAGGTCACTATTCTCAAGCTGGACCCGTACATCAACGTGGACCCCGGCACCATGAGCCCGTTCCAGCACGGTGAGGTTTTTGTCACCGACGACGGCGCGGAAACGGACCTGGACCTGGGTCACTACGAGCGCTTTATTCGCACGCCCATGACCCGCCGCAACAACTTCACCACCGGCCGGGTGTATGAGGAAGTGATCCGCAAGGAACGCCGTGGCGATTACCTGGGTGGCACCGTGCAGGTGATCCCGCACATTACCGACGAAATCAAGCGTCGCGTGGTTGAAGGTGCCGCAGGCGCCGACGTGGCCCTGATCGAAGTGGGCGGCACCGTGGGCGATATCGAATCCCTGCCGTTCCTTGAAGCCTGCCGTCAGTTGAAGGTGGAAGTGGGCGCCCAGCGTGCCTTGTTCATGCACCTGACCCTGGTGCCGTACATCGCCACCGCGGGCGAGATCAAAACCAAGCCGACCCAGCATTCCGTCAAGGAAATGCGCTCCATCGGTTTGCAGCCGGACATCCTGCTGTGCCGTTCCGAGCACGAAGTGGATGCCAGCTCCCGGCGCAAGATTGCCCTGTTCACCAACGTGGAAGAGCGGGCGGTCATCCCGATGCAGGACGCCAACTCCATCTACGCCATCCCGCGCATGCTTCATGAGCATGGCCTGGATCAGTTGGTGATCGAGCGGTTCAACCTGGACGCCCGCCCCGCCAACTTGAGCGAGTGGGATAACGTGGTTGAATCCCTGATGAACCCGCAGGGCGAGATCACCGTGGCCATGGTCGGCAAGTACATGGAACTGCTGGACGCCTACAAGTCCCTGATCGAATCCCTGCTGCACGCCGGCATCAAGACCCGCACCAAGGTCAACATCAACTACATCGATTCCGAAGACATTGAGCGTGATGGCACCTCGGCCCTGGAGAGCGCCGATGCCATCCTGGTACCCGGTGGCTTCGGTGAGCGCGGCGTGGAAGGCAAGATCCAGACCGTGCAGTACGCCCGTGAAAACAAGGTTCCGTACCTGGGTATCTGTCTGGGTATGCAGGTGGCGGTCATCGAATACGCCCGCAACGTTGCCGGCCTGAAAGACGCCCACAGCACCGAGTTCCGCGGGCATACCCCGGAGCCGGTGGTTGGTCTGATCACCGAATGGCTGGACGCCAGCGGCGAGAAAGAAGAGCGCTCTGACCAGTCCGACCTGGGTGGCACCATGCGCCTGGGCGCTCAGGACTGCGTACTGACCGAGGGCAGCACCATCGCCAACTGCTACGGCCGCAAGACCATTCGCGAGCGTCATCGTCACCGCTACGAAGTGAACAACCATTTCCTGCCAAAGCTGGAAGCCGCCGGCCTGCGGATCTCTGGCAAGTCGACCGACGACAAGCTGGTGGAAGTGGTGGAAGTAGCCGACCATCCCTGGTTCGTGGCCTGTCAGTTCCACCCGGAATTCACCTCGACTCCCCGCGACGGCCATCCGCTGTTCAAGGGTTTCGTTGAAGCAGCGCGAGCCCGCAAAAAGGGAGACTGAGCATGGCACGGCACACCGTAAACGTTGCGGACATCGAGATTGCCAACGACCGGCCGTTCGCGCTGTTTGGCGGCATGAATGTCCTGGAGTCCCGGGAACTGGCCTTTGAAGTGGCCGAGGCTTACGTCGAGGTGTGCACCAAGCTGGGCATTCCGTACGTGTTCAAGGCCTCCTTCGACAAGGCCAACCGCTCGTCGGTGAATTCCTTCCGCGGCCCCGGACTCGACGCAGGGCTGCAGATCCTGGCCGACATCAAGAGCAAGTTTGGTGTGCCGATCATCTCCGATGTGCACGAGCCGTCCCAGGCCGCTCCGGCGGCAGAGGTGTGTGACATCATCCAGCTGCCGGCGTTTCTGAGCCGGCAGACTGACCTGGTGGTGGCCATGGCCAAGACCGGTGCGGTAATCAACATCAAGAAGGCCCAGTTCCTGGCACCCCAGGAAATGAAGCACATCATCACCAAGTGTGAGGAAGCCGGAAACGACAAGCTGATCCTGTGCGAGCGGGGCAGCAGTTTTGGTTACAACAACCTGGTGGTGGACATGCTCGGCTTTGGCATCATGAAGCAGATGAACGTGCCGGTGTTCTTCGACGTCACCCATTCCCTGCAGATGCCTGGCGGCCGAGCCGACTCTGCCGGCGGTCGTCGAGCCCAGGTCACCGATCTGGCCCTGGCGGGCATGTCCCAGGGGCTGGCCGGCCTGTTCCTGGAGGCGCACCCGGATCCGGACCAAGCCAAGTGCGACGGTCCCTGTGCCCTGCGCCTGAGCCAACTCGAGCCGTTCCTGGCCCGGGTCAAGGCCGTGGACGACCTCGTCAAGAGCTTTACACCTATCGACACCGCCTGATTGGCGGTGTTGTTCGTTTCGTTACCCTTTGATCATTTGAAGACTTTGGAGACCGACAACAATGACCAAGATTGCCAACATCAAGGCACGCGAGGTACTCGACTCCCGCGGCAACCCGACCGTCGAAGCTGACGTCCTCCTGGAAGACGGTACCCTGGGCCGTGCCTGCGCCCCGTCCGGTGCCTCTACCGGCTCCCGCGAAGCGCTGGAACTGCGTGACCAGGATGCCTCCCGTTACCTGGGCAAGGGTGTTCGCAAGGCAGTCGAAGCGGTCAACGGCAAGATCCGTGACGCCCTGGTGGGTAAAGACGCGGCCGATCAGCGAGGCCTGGACAACCTGATGCTGGAGCTGGACGGTACCGACAACAAGGCTAACCTGGGTGCCAACGCCATCCTGGCGGTATCCCTGGCAGCCGCAAAAGCCGCCGCCGAATCCCTGGGCAAGCCGCTGTACGCCCACATCGCCGAGATCAATGGTACCGCTGGTCAGTTCAGCATGCCGGTACCGATGATGAACATCCTCAACGGTGGTGAGCACGCGGACAACAACGTCGACATTCAGGAGTTCATGGTGCAGCCGGTGGCGGCCAAGAGCTTCGCTGAAGCCCTGCGTATTGGCGCGGAGATCTTCCACAGCCTGAAGAAGGTGCTCAAGGCCCAGGGCCTGAACACTGCCGTAGGCGACGAGGGTGGTTTTGCTCCGAACCTGCCGTCCAACGAAGCGGCCCTGGCCGTGATCAAGGAAGCCGTCGAGAAAGCCGGCTACGCCCTGGGTACCGATGTGACCCTGGCGCTGGACTGTGCCTCCTCCGAGTTCTACAAGGACGGCCAGTATCAGCTGTCCGGCGAAGGCAAATCGTTCGATTCTGAAGGCTTCGCCGACTACCTGGCGGGTCTGTGCGAGCGCTTCCCGATTGTCTCTATCGAAGACGGCATGGATGAAAGCGACTGGGACGGCTGGAAAGTGCTGACCGAGAAGCTGGGCGATAAGGTGCAGCTGGTGGGTGACGATCTGTTCGTGACCAACACCCGCATCCTCAAGGAAGGCATCGAGAAGAGCGTTGGTAACTCTATCCTGATCAAGTTCAACCAGATCGGCAGCCTGAGCGAAACCCTGGATGCCATCAAGATGGCCCAGGACGCGGGCTACACCGCGGTGATTTCGCACCGCTCCGGTGAGACCGAGGACACCACCATCGCCGACCTGGCGGTCGCGACCTGTGCCGGCCAGATCAAGACTGGTTCCCTGTGCCGCTCCGATCGCGTGGCCAAGTACAACCAGCTGCTGCGCATCGAAGAGGCGCTGGAAGGCAAGGCGCCGTACCGTGGTCTGACTGAGATCAAGGGCCAGGGCTGAGTCCGGTTCTTCCATTTTTGGCCACGATCTTTATGATTGTGGTCACAAAGTGACTAAGGCCATCGTGTGCTGAATGAAAATTCAGTTACGATGGCCTTTTTACACAAGTAGTTAGAAGAAGTTGTTGCTAATCTACTCCAAGGTCTATACTCGACACACGTCGTTGGTTTTTTAATCGGTTTTCCGGAACGGGCTCGGCAATGAAGTTGCTCTGGACCATCATGGTAGTGCTGATTCTCCTGCTGCAGGTGCGCCTGTGGGTCGGGGAGGGCAGCTTTGCGCAGGTCTGGGCGCTGGAGCAGTCCATTGCCGAACAACGGGAGGAGAATGCCGAGCTGGCAACTCGCAATGAGCGGCTGTATGCGGAGGTGCGCAATCTGCGCGGTGAGCAAAGTGCCGTGGAAGAGCGGGCCCGGATGAACCTTGGGTTGATTCGCGAAGACGAGACGTTTTTTCTTGTTGTTGAGAACTGAGTGTGGAGCACAGAGTGGCGGACCAGTCCTTTTCAGGACCCGCTACAAGCACATCCCTGTGCGCTTGACTGTGGCCATCCATGGCCACAGACAGTCCTGAAAAGGACTGCTCCGCCACTCTCCCTATCGTGTGCGGACCTT
>JBPEXK010000329.1:0-2575 GCA_052031745.1 Marinobacter sp.
GCGGTGGTGCAACCAGAACCTGGGGACAACCGGTTTCGAGATGACGCCTGGACCGAAGCCAAGGCCTTCAACGTCATCAAACAGGCGTACCTGCTGTCTAATCGCTGGATCATGGACACCCTCGATGATGTCCGCGGGCTCGACGACCACACCCGGGCCAAGTTGCGGTTCTATACCGGCCAGGTGACCGACGCCATGGCGCCAAGCAACTTCATACTGAGCAATCCCGAAGTGCTGCGCGAAACCATACGCACCCGCGGCCGAAACCTGGTCCGAGGCCTGGCCAACCTGCTGCGCGATCTGGACGAGGGCGCGGGCCCCTTGCCCTTCCGCATGTCGGACCCGACGGCCTTCACCGTGGGCGGCAACCTCGCTAACACCCCGGGCGATGTGGTGTTCCAGAACGAACTGATGCAGCTGATCCAGTACAAGCCCACCACCGACACGGTCCATCGCCGGCCGCTGCTGGTGGTTCCACCCTGGATCAACAAGTACTACATCCTGGATCTGGGCGAGAAAAAATCCTTCATTCGCTATTGGCTGGCCCAGGGCCACACAGTGTTCGTGATTTCCTGGGTCAATCCCGGGGCCGAGCTGGCGCACAAGCGTTTCGAGGACTACCTGCTGGAAGGGCCGGTGGCGGCGATGAACGCCATCGAGCAGGCCACCGGCGAGCCGGAGTTGAACGCAGTGGGCTACTGCATTGGTGGCACTCTGCTCGGCTGCACCCTGGCCTGGCTGGCCGCCCGTGGTGACGAGCGGGTGCAGAGCGCCACCTTCCTGACCAGCCTGCTGGAGTTTTCGGACGTGGGCGACCTGGGGGTGTTCATCGATGAGGACGCCATCCGCAAACTCGAAAAGGCGATGAAGAAGCAGGGCTATCTGGACGGCGCGGCCATGGCCACCGCCTTCAACATGCTGCGGGCCAACAGCCTGATCTGGTCCTTTTTCGTCAACAACTACCTGATGGGCCGGGATTCCGTTCCCTTCGACCTGCTGCACTGGAACTGCGACTCCACCCGAATGCCTGCCGCCATGCACAGCTTCTATCTGCGCAACATGTACCTGAACAACCGGTTGCGCGAACCCGGCGCCATTACATTAGCCGACACACCGATAGACCTGGGACAGATCAAGATCCCCACCTACTTTGTCTCGGCCATTGAAGACCATATCGCGCCCTGGAATTCCTGCTACCGAGGTTCCCGTTATCTGGGCGGGTCGGTGCGCTTCGTGCTCGGCGGCTCCGGCCACATTGCCGGCATCATCAACCCGCCGGACCGCCATAAGTACGGCTATCGCCTGAACGACGCGCATTGTGAAGACCCCGAGGAGTGGCTGCGCAACGCCCAGCAGCACGAAGGCTCCTGGTGGCCAGACTGGGCTGCCTGGGCGGAGCAATTCGGCGGCGGCCAAGTGGCAGCTCGCCAACCGGGAGAAGGCCGACTGCCAGTGATCGAACCGGCGCCCGGCTCTTACGTGCGCAATGAGCCGGCACCGCCAACACCCATTGTGCGAAAACGCCGCTCGTCCGCTCGCAAGCGCACTACCCCACCGAGAAAGGTGGCGCAGTAGCATGAGCAAAATCTTGGCCCGACCGCACAAATAAGCTGGTGCGGCCGAGCGTTTTTACTCCCTCGAAAAAACCAGAGCATAAAACCCAAAAACCCCGATTTTCTTTGCCTCCCTCTGCCGTGACTATGACCAGGACACTGACAGGAGGCACCGACGATGAAAACCATCAATAAATACCTGATCACCTATGGCCAGGAACCCACGACTCTTAAATTGATGCCTGATTTTCGTGCGGTTTTCTGCGAATACCTGGTCGGTGCCAAGGGCGTCTACCTGTGGGTGGAGCAATCGACCGTGATGGCGCGCCAGGCCATCACCCGACACTTCGTCGTGGCCTTGCCCGGCAGGACCGTTCCCGAAAGCTACGAATACATCGACTCCGCCGTCGATCCCTTCGGCTCCCGCGCCCATCACGTGTTCCAACTGCCGGTGCAGACCGAACGCCGGCGCTGGGCCTCGAAATCGGACGTCGCCCGGGACTTCCAAAACCGTCCTGGCCTCGAGGCAATCTGACCGATGACCGTGGCCTAACCAGCCGCCTTGGGTATACTCCTGCCATGCGCCCCTCTTCACTGCATGGCAAGGAGACCCAATGCCCTACCAGTTTCACGATCTCAAACAGAGCTGCCCCGCCGAGTGGCGGGACTACATTGAGCACCGGTTTGTGCAGGAACTGGGGGACGGCTCGCTGGCCCCGGAGGCATTCCAGCACTACCTCAAACAGGATTACCTGTTCCTGATCCAGTTCGCCCGGGCGTTCGCGCTGGCCGCGTACAAGAGCCCCACCCTAGCCGACCTGCGCCAGGCCAAAGACGGGCTGCAGGCCATCGTGGATACCGAGCTGGGGCTGCACATCCAATACTGCGAAGAATGGGGCACCACCGAAGCGGAACTGGCGAACCTGCCGGAAGCCCGCGCCACCCTCGCCTATACCCGCTACGTGCTGGATACCGGCAACCGCGGCGACCTGCTGGATCTGCACGTGGCGCTGTCGCCCTGC
>JBPEXK010000032.1:0-2775 GCA_052031745.1 Marinobacter sp.
ACGTACTTCTGCTGGTTCGCGCCCCGGGGCTTGGCCTGCAATTTCGGTGTTTTGATCACCGTGACGGCGCCATCGTAGGGCACGTCCTCGGGCAGGCGCTCGTAACCGGTTTCGCGAATGAACAGGTGGACGGTGTCCGGCGAGATGTCGTCGGTGGCTTCGGTCTCGCGGTACAGATGACGGATAACCTCGACCGCCGCAGCGACGTGCTCGGTCTCGCCTTCCACGCGGAAGTGGTGGCCGCGACGACCGACCTTGACCTGCAATCGACGCTCAATCTGCTTGAGGTTTTCATCGAACTGGCCGCACAGCGCCGCAAGCCGGTGCTGATCGACGGGGTGCAGGTCAAACTGTCTGGAATCGTTGGTGTTCAAATAGGCTCCCTGTGTGGTGTCAGCCCCGCGGGCGGGGCTGTTGGGCAATCTTGTCAGGTCCCTCAATCAGTGTAACTGGTCGTCGACCGGGACACCGCGTAGAGAGTTGGGGTAGGCTTCAACGATTTCAACGTCGATGAAGTGGCCCACCACCTCCGGGTTGTCGTGCCGGAAGTTCACGATTCGATTGTTCTCGGTACGACCGGCGTACTCGCCCGGGTCTTTCTTGGACAGACCAGTGACCAGAATTCGCTGGGTAGTACCGACCATCTTGCGACTGATGTCCATGGCCTGCTGGTTGATGCGCTGTTGAAGGATGCTCAGGCGCTGTTTCTTCACGTCCATCGGGGTGTCGTCCGGCAGGTCTGATGCCGGAGTACCGGGACGGGCGCTGTAAATAAAGCTGAAGGACACATCAAAGCCGATGTCGTTGATCAGCTTCATGGTGTCCTCGAAATCCTTATCGGTCTCGCCCGGAAAGCCGATGATGAAGTCGGACGAGAAGCTGATGTCCGGGCGGATCTTGCGCAGGCGGCGCAGTTTGGATTTGTACTCCAGGGCAGTATGGCCACGCTTCATGGCCGCCAGGACCCGGTCGGAACCGCTCTGCACCGGCAAGTGCAGGTGGCTGACCAGCTCCGGCACCTGCTCGTACACCTCGATCATCGCGTCGGTGAATTCCACCGGGTGTGAGGTGGTGTAGCGGATGCGGTCGATGCCATCGATGGTGGCGATCAGGGTAATCAGCTCTGCCAGATCCATGGTGTCGCCGTCATGGGTCTCACCGCGATAGGCATTCACGTTCTGGCCCAGCAGGTTGACCTCACGGACTCCCTGGGTGGCGAGGTGCGCGACCTCGGCAATGACATCGTCGGCCGGACGGCTGACTTCCTCGCCCCGGGTGTAGGGCACCACGCAGAAGGTGCAGTACTTGCTGCAACCTTCCATGATCGACACGAATGCCGACGGCCCGTCGGCGCCGGGCTCCGGCAGCTTGTCGAATTTCTCAATCTCCGGGAAGCTGACGTCGACCACACCCACGCCGTTACCCTTGGCCCGCACTTCGGTGATCATGTCTGGCAGGCGGTGGAGGGTCTGGGGGCCAAACACCATGTCCACATAGGGCGCACGATCAATGATTGCCTGGCCTTCCTGGCTGGCGACACAGCCGCCGACGCCGATAATGAGGTCAGGGTTGCTGTTCTTCAGTGCCTTCCAGCGGCCAAGCTGGTGAAACACCTTTTCCTGCGCCTTCTCCCGGATGGAGCAGGTGTTCAGCAGCAGGATATCGGCGTTTTCCGGCGTGTCGGTCATCTCGACGGTTTCGCCGGAGCGCAGAAGGTCCGCCATACGGGATGAATCATACTCGTTCATCTGGCAGCCGTGGGTTTTGATGTACAGCTTCTTGGCCATGGGTCTCAACGTATTCTGGTGGATGGTGCGCCGGGGCTTGTGATCGACAGAAATGCGGGCGCGAACAAAAAGGAACTGCGTATTATAACGGGGTGCTCATTCTTCAACCACCATTGTCTCGGCTTGTTGCTAGTGCATTGTGGTATTATTGGCCACTTCTTAAGTAGTCGAACCCGAATTTCATGACTCCCGAACGTCTTGCCCGTATCAAACAGACCCTGAACACCCGCCAACCCGACCTGCGGGTGCTGACCGATCAGGTCCACAAGCCCCGTAATCTGTCTGCGATCATTCGCTCGTGCGACGCTTTTGGTTTGGCCAACATGCACGTGGTTTGGCCTCGGGAAGGTTTCCGGGCGTTCCGTAAAACCGCCGGTGGCAGTTACAACTGGGTGACTACCCACACCCACCCCACCATGGGTGCGGCGATTGAAGATCTGAAAGGGCAGGGCCACAAGCTCTACGCCGCCCAGTTGTCCGAACGTGCGGTCGACTACCGGGACGTGGATTTCACCCAGCCCTGTACGGTCATCCTCGGCAACGAGGTGGACGGCGTCAGCGCCGATGCCGCCGATCAGGCCGACGAGCACATCGTGATCCCGATGATGGGCATGGTGGAGTCCCTGAACGTATCTGCGGCCTGTGCCATCATCCTGGCCGAGGCCCAGCGCCAGAGAAAAGCGGCGGGACTCTACGATTACCGCCGCCTGCCGGACGAAGAGTACGAACGCCTGTTGTTCCGTTGGTGCCAGCCCACGGTGAAACGCTACTGCGACGATCGCAACCTGCCATACCCTCCCATCGATCCGGAGACCGGCGAGCTGATCGACGGCGTTGGCTGGATGAAGGAAGTCCGCAAACTCCGGCACCCCGATCTCGAGCAAGCCGAGTAAAACGAGACCTGGTCACCGTTTCTCCCCCGCAGAATTCAGTACCTTTGGCACTCAGCGTCTGGCCTTGATCAGAGGCCCGACGCGCGGACACGGAT
>JBPEXK010000330.1:0-4241 GCA_052031745.1 Marinobacter sp.
ACGCGAACAGCAGCATCAGGTTGAGGGTCAGCGAGATGTTGGCGACCAGACCAAAGCCCCGGTAGTAGACCAGCATGTACACCAGCACCAGGGCAAAACCCAGCGCCACGGACATAACCCCGGCATCGATGTTCTTCTGTCCCAGGCTCGGCCCGATGGTCCGCTCCTGCACGAAGTACATGGGTGCCGCCAGCGCACCGGCGCGCAGCAACAGCGCCAGTTCCGCCGCTTCCGGGATGGAATCGAGACCGGTGATACGGAAGCTGCTGCCCAGGGCCGACTGCACGGTCGCCAGGCTGATGATGCCCTTCTCGACCACACGCTTGTCCACGGACGTCATTTCCCCGTCCACCATGCGGTCTTCGGTCTCGGTGCGGAATTCAATGAACAGAACCGCCATGCGCCGCCCGATGGCGTTGCGGGTGGCCCGGTTCATCTGGTCGCCACCGACCGAATCCATGGTGATGTTGACCTGGGGCTGACCGTTCTCATCGAACGCCTGCTGGGCGTTGGCCACGTTGTTACCGGTAGTGATAATGTCCCGTTCCAGTCGGGCCGACCGGCGCGGGTTGTCCCGGAACTGGAATTCCTCGACCTCACCCGCCGAGGCATCCTGACGCGCCTCCATGCGGAATTCGAGGTTGGCGGTTGCGCCAAGTACCCGCTTGGCCTGGGCCGTATCCTGCACGCCCGGCAGCTCTACGATGATCCGATCGGCGCCCTGACGCTGTACCAGCGGCTCGGCCACGCCCAGCTCATTGACCCGGTTACGGATGGTGGTCAGGTTCTGCTCCAGGGCGTATTCCTGGATCGCCCGAACTTCCGCTTCCGACAGCGACAGCACGATCTGACGCTCGCCGTCGACAGTGCGTTCATCCAACAGGAACTGATTGTACTGACCGCGGATCAGGTCAAAGGCCTCGCTCCGGGCCTCTTCGTCGCGGAAGCTCAAGACGATCTGCCGATCACCTTCCACGTCGCCACCGCGGTACCGGATGCGCTCTTCCCGCAGGTCGCCCTTGATCTGGCTGGCAAGCGCTTCCAGGCGCTGGGTCAATGCCGTTTCCATATCCACTTCCAGCAGGAAGTGCACGCCACCGCGCAGGTCCAGGCCCAGCTTCATCGGGCCAGCACCAAGGCTCTTCAGCCATTCGGGCGTGGACGGCGCCATGTTCAGGGCCACCAGGTAGTCCCGGCTCAGGGCCGACTGGACGATCGGACGCGCCTGAAGCTGGTCGTCGCCGTTGGTCAGTCGAATGAGTGCGTCCCGATCCTGGAGCGAACTGCTCTTGACCTCGATACCCTCGGATTCCAGGGCCTGCACTGCCCGGTCAAGGATGGTCGAGTTCACCTCGGTACTGCTGCGGGCGCCGGTGATCTGGATGGCGTGGTCGTCAGGGAAGAGGTTGGGCAAAGCGTAGATAAACCCGATCACCAGTGCGACCAGGATGACCAGGTTTTTCCAAAGCGGATACTTGTTCAGCATGGGATCCCTTTTAGCCGGCCCCAGGGGCCGGCCTTGGTGTTGCAGCCAGAGAAATCGGTCCGTTCGGGACGGACTCCGGCTTAGATGTCCTTCAAAGTGCCTTTCGGCAGAGCGGCGGCCACGGCCACTTTCTGAACCTTGATTTCTACGTTGTCAGCCACTTCGACCACGATGAAATCGTCGGTAACCTTGGTGATCTTGCCGGCAACGCCACCGGAGGTCACAACTTCGTCACCCTTGTTCAGGCCTGACATCAGTGCCTTGTGCTCTTTCGCGCGCTTGGACTGCGGGCGCCAGATCAGGAAGTAGAAAATCAGGATGAAGCCGGCGAAAAAGATGACCTGACCCATGACTCCCATGCCCTGGGCGGCCGGATCCTGTGCCAGTGCCAGGGTCGGCATCAGTGCCAGAAGGCCGGCTACAAGCATCTTGATTGATTTCATTGAGTATCTCCGTTGGTTTTTCGATCAAATGGTTTGACTAAAATCAGGCAGCGCCCAGCGGCGGAACAGTCTCTCCGCGCAGAGCGTAGAAGTCGGCTACAAAGTCGGACAATGTACCTGCTTCAATGGCCCCACGCAATCCAGCCATCAGGTTCTGATAGAACCGTAGGTTGTGGATTGTGTTGAGCTGGGAGCCAAGCATTTCTCCACATTTATCGAGATGATACAGATAACTTCTCGAGAAATTCTCACAGGTGTAGCAGTCACAGCGCTCGTCCAGCGGGGCGGTGTCGTGACGGTGCCGGGCGTTCCGGATTTTCACGATGCCGGTGGAGGTAAACAGGTAGCCGTTCCTGGCGTTGCGGGTCGGCATCACACAATCGAACATGTCCACGCCCCGGCGAACCGCCTCGACGATGTCTTCTGGGCGACCCACGCCCATGAGGTAGCGGGGCTTGTCCTCGGGCATTTTCGGCGGCAGGTGGTCGAGAATGCGGATCATGTCCTCTTTGGGCTCGCCCACCGACAGGCCACCAATGGCATAACCGTCAAAAGCGATGTCGGTCAGCCCGTCCAGGGACACATCGCGCAGGTGCTCGTACATGCCGCCCTGGACGATGCCAAACAGCGCCGCCGGATTGCCCTCGTGGGCCTTTTTGCTGCGTTCCGCCCAGCGCAGGGACATTTCCATGGAATCCTTGGCTTCCCGCTCGGTGGCAGGATACGGGGTGCACTCGTCAAAGATCATGACAATGTCGGACCCCAGGTCCCGCTGCACCTGAATGGCAATCTCCGGCGACAACTTGACCGGCGAACCGTCCACCGGGGACCGGAACGTCACGCCCTCCTCGGTGATCTTGCGCATGTCGCCCAGACTGAACACCTGAAAACCGCCAGAGTCGGTCAGGATCGGGCCACTCCACTGGGTGAAATCGTGCAGGTCACCGTGGGCCTTGATGACTTCGGTACCCGGGCGCAGCATCAGGTGAAAGGTGTTGCCGAGAATGATCTCCGCGCCAATACCGTGAATATCACGGGGCAACATGGCCTTGACCGTGCCGTAGGTGCCCACCGGCATGAACGCCGGGGTTTCTACCGTACCCCGGGGAAAGGTCAGGCGACCGCGACGGGCCTTGCCGTCTTCCCCGAGCTTTTCAAAAGACATAAAACAGGACTGACTCAAAGCGAATCCCCGGTGGTATCTGTAGTTGACTCGTGACTGCCGCCGTTCGGACCGAGCAACATGCCGCGGCTCGGTTCCTGGCAGGTAATGAACATGGCATCGCCGTAGCTGAAGAACCGATACCGCTCGGCGACCGCCTCTTCGTACGCATCCATGACGTTCTTGTAGCCGGCAAAGGCGCTGACCAGCATGATCAGCGTCGACTCCGGCAGGTGGAAATTGGTAATCAGGGCATCCACCGTCTCGAACCGGTAGCCGGGACTGATGAAGATGTCGGTCTCACCCCGGAACGGGCGCAAGCGCCCTCCCCGACTGGCCGATTCCAGCGACCGCACGGACGTGGTGCCTACCGCAATGACACGCCCGCCCCGGGCCCGGGCTCGTTCGACCGCATCCACCGCTTCCTGGGGCACATTAACCACCTCACTGTGCATGACGTGATCCTCGATGCGGTCCACCCGCACCGGCTGGAAGGTGCCGGCGCCCACGTGCAGGGTGACAAACGTGGTTTCCACACCCATCTCCCGGATGGTTTCCAACAGCGCATCGTCGAAATGCAGCCCGGCCGTGGGCGCCGCCACGGCACCCGCTTCCCGAGCGTACACGGTCTGGTAGCGCTCGCGGTCGGTGCTCTCATCCGGGCGATCAACATAGGGCGGCAACGGCATATGACCAATGCGCTCCAGCACCTCGAGCACCGGCTCCTGGGACTCGCACACCAGAGTAAACAGGGCGTCGTTGCGGCCCGACATACACAGGCTGGTGCCATCTTCCAGAATGATCCGCTGGCCTTCCTTCAAGGCCTTGGAGGCGCGCACGTGCGCAATGATCTCGTGCTCACCCGTGACCCGTTCCACCAGAACCTCGACCTGGCCACCGGTCTCCTTCTTGCCAAACAGGCGCGCCGGGATCACCCGGGTATCGTTGAACACCAACAGATCGCCCGGCTGCAGCAGGCTCGGCAGGTCGGCAAAATGACGATGCTCGGTAGCGCCGGACAGGCCATCCAGGCATAAAAGTCGCGAGGCGGTTCGCTCGGTCAGCGGGTAACGGGCAATCAGCTCGTCCGGCAAATCAAAGTCGAAATCAGAGACGTTCATAGGAAAGGACTGTCAAGACGCAACTGCGG
>JBPEXK010000331.1:0-2739 GCA_052031745.1 Marinobacter sp.
TTGCTCTCGCTGAACGTTATACCACTTTGGTTTCGACGAACAGCAGGTCCTCCAGCTCCAGGGACAAGGTCTGGCCAGCGCTCAGGGCGCCGACGCCTTTCGGGGTGCCGGTCAGCACCACGTCGCCGGGCATCAGGCTGAAGTGGCTACTGATGTGGGCAATCAGCGGCACGATGGGGTTGAGCATTTCCCGGGTTTCGCCGGTCTGGCGGCGTTCGCCGTCGATGTCGAGGGTGAAGTGGATGTTGTCGCGGGGCAGCTTGTCCGCGGCGACAAAGGGCGATAGGGGGCAGGCGCCGTCAAAGGCCTTGGCCCGTTCCCAGGGCTGGCCCTTTTCCTTGAGCTTGCTTTGTACATCCCGGAGCGTGAGGTCCAGGGCCAGGCCGTAGCCGAGAATGGCGGTTTCGGCTTCGCTGGCTGAGGCGTTGGTCAGGGGGCGGCCGATCAGTACCGCCAGTTCGGCTTCGTAATGCACGGAGCCGCTGTTGCGGGGCAGGACCAGGGGGCGGGTGATGTGCACCGCCGAGGTGGCGGGTTTGATGAACAGCAGCGGCTCGTCCGGCACCGGGTTGTCCAGTTCCCGGGCGTGCTCGGCGTAATTGCGGCCGATGCAGACTATCTTGCCGAGGGGCAGATGCACCGGAGTGCCGTCTTTCCAGTGGTGTTGATAGTCCTGCATGGCCGTCTCCTTGTCTGCTGCGATTATTCTCCGTCGAACGAGCAGACAGTATAAACCTGAAGCCCTTCTTCCTGCAGCTTGCGCGAGCCGCCCAGGTCAGGCAAGTCGATCATCGCAGCCACTTCGACAATCTCGGCGCCGATGCGGCGAATCAATCGGGTGGCGGCCAGCATGGTGCCGCCGGTGGCGATCAAGTCGTCGACCAGCACCACCTTGTCACCGGGCTTGAAGGCATCCTTGTGCAGCTCCACCGAGGCGGTCCCGTATTCGAGCTCGTAGTCCTCGACCAGGGTGTCGAACGGTAGCTTGCCTTTCTTGCGAATCAGCACCAGCGAGGCGTTCAGCTCGTAGGCCAGGGCCGAACCGATGATGAAGCCGCGGGCGTCGACGGCGGCTACGGCGGCGATGTCCTGGCCGTGGTAGCGGTGCACAAAGGCGTCGATCAGCTTGCGGAACGCGGTGCGGTCCTGCAGGACCGTGGTGATGTCGCGAAACGCCACGCCGGGCTTGGGCCAGTCCGGCACGGTGCGGATCGCTTTCTTGATGCTTTCAGAGAAATAATCCATGACAGATCCGGTTATCGCTCGGGATGCGGCTTAGGCCGCATCCAGGAAGATGAATTTCAGAACAAACACGACCGCAATGGTTACGACGCTGGCGTTCAGGTCGGACCAGCGACCGCTCATGGCCTTGACGATGGCGTAGGTAATGAAGCCCATGGCAATGCCGTTGGCGATGGAGAATGTCAGCGGCATCATCAGGGCGGTCACTACGGCCGGGGCGGCATCGGTGATGTCGTCCCAATCCACCAGTTTCAGGCCGCCGGTCATCAGCACGGCCACGTACATCAGGGCCGGGGCGGTGGCGTAGGCCGGAATGATGCTGGCAATGGGCGACAGCAGCAGACAGGCCAGGAACAGGCCAGCGACTACCACGGCGGTCAGGCCGGTACGGCCACCGGCGGAAATGCCGGCGGTAGATTCAATGTAGCTGGTGGTGGTGGATGTGCCCATGGCGGCGCCGGACATGGTCGCTACCGAGTCAGACATCAGGGCGCGGCCCAGGCGCGGCAGCTTGCCGTCCTTGTCCAGCAGGCCACCGCGCTGGGCGGCGCCGATCAGGGTGCCGGAGGTGTCAAACAGGTCCACGAACAGGAAGGCAAAGACGATGCTGACCATGCCGACGTTCAGGGCGCCGGCGATGTCCAACTGCATGAAGGTCGGCGCCAGGCTGGGCGGCGCGGACACAAAGCCCTTGTACTCCACCATGCCGAGCATCATGGAGATGCCGGTCACGGCGATGATGCCAATCATGACGGCGCCAGTGACACGGCGGAACGACAGTGCGCAGATCAGCACGAAGCCGCCAAAGAACAACAGGCTCTCAGCCACCTTGATGTCACCCAGACCCACCAGGGTAGCCGGGTGATCGACTACGATGCCGGCATTTTTCAGGGCAATCAGCGCCAGGAAGAAGCCGATACCGGCCGAAATACCAAACCGCAGGGACAGCGGAATACTGTTGATGATCCACTCACGCACCTTGAGGATGCTGAGCAGGAAGAAGATGACACCGGACAGGAACACCGCACCCAGGGCGACCTGCCAGCTGTAGCCCATGCTGCCAACCACGGTGAACGAGAAGAAGGCGTTCAGGCCCATACCCGGAGCGAGGGCAATGGGGTAGTTGGCCCACAGGCCCATGATCAGGGTTCCGATTGTGGCCGCCAGACAGGTGGCGACGAACACGGCACCAAAATCCATGCCGGTGGACGACAGGATGCTGGGGTTGACCACGATGATGTACGCCATGGTCAGGAAGGTAGTTACGCCCGCAACCAGTTCTTTACGAACCGTAGTGCCGTGGGCCTGGAGTTGGAACAGTCGTTCAAGCATGACGGAAGTCTGCCTCTCAGGATGCCGTAAGTTGGGAGTTGGGAATCAGTTTCGACCGGGAAACGTAGATTTCGGGAAAAAACGGCGATTTTACCGATTGCGGGCTCTCAGGCCAAGGGATGATTGACAGTGTGCTGCCGATGAGCTTGCTAATCAGTCCCGGGA
>JBPEXK010000332.1:0-1407 GCA_052031745.1 Marinobacter sp.
CCGGCCAGGGCGCCCAGGATCATCGAGCCCAGCCACAGCTGCACCACGAACGCGGTGACGATGGCCACCAGGGCCATGACCAGGGTGCGCGGGCTGTAGCTGGCGTCCACGCGCTCGGCCCTGCTGATGGTGTCCATGTCGTAGGCGCGACCGCCGCGGTAGCTGAAGAACACGGCAATCAACAGGCCGCAGAGCATGCCCAGGGCCGGCAGCGCCATCGCCTTCATCACGTTCAGATCCGAGGCATCGACGCCGTTGGCGTTGATCTTGGCGACCAGGATCTCGTTCAGGTAGATGCCGCCGAAGCCTACCGGCAGGAACATGTACGGGGTGATCAGGCCGAAGGTCAGCACGCAGGCCACCAGCCGGCGGTCCATGTTCAGTTTTGCCATCACGTACAGCAGCGGCGGCACCACCAGCGGAATGAAGGCGATGTGGATTGGCAGGATATTCTGGGATGAGATTGCCACCGCCAGCAACAGGCCGATGATCAGGAAGCGGATGCCGGTGGCGGCGGAGCCGTCGTCCTGTTTGCCCACCAGGGCCAGGGCCCGGTCGGCCAGGGCGTGGGCCAGGCCGGACTTGCCGATGGCGACGGCGAAGGCACCCAGGGTGGCATAGGACAGGGCCACCGTGGCACCGCCGCCGAGGCCGCTGTTGAAGGCTTCGATGGTGGCTTCCAGGGACATGCCCGCGATCAGGCCACCGGAAATGGCACCAATGATCAGGGCAACGACAACGTGGATGCGACACAAACTCAGGACGAGCATGATCGCAACCGCGGCTACAACGGCATTCATGGCAGACTCCGAATAGGAATAACGGCTTGGTCCGGTTCGCTCAGAAAACCGGGTTCACGAAAAGCGCGCTAATGTGCAGGAATTGACCGCAACAGTCAAAGCGGGTTGCCCGTATCAGTCGTCGTCCAGGCGGGAGAAGCGGGGTACCTGCTCGCCGGCCAGTTCCACGGTTTCGCGGAACATGGTCAGGGGCCGAACCCAGAGGCTGTGGTCGCCGTACAGACAGCGGTACACCACCATCCATTCCTCGGTTTCGCTGTGCCGCGCCAGGTCGATCACCTCATAGTCCTTGCCCTTGTAATGGCGGTAGCGGCCGGGGCGAATCGGATGTCGGGTATCGGTCATGGCTGGCCTCATGGAGCAGAAACGGGGCGGGAGCGGCAGAATTACGACGATTGCGCTCCCAGGGTCTAGACTAAAAACACATCCCGAGGGGATGGGCTCAAACTCTGTTTGGGGCCCTGCAAGTGTAGTTCAAGTCGCCGGGCCCGAAAACCGGAACCTGTCTATGAAGCACACCGCGAGTTTTGCGGCCTTATTTTGGTCGGTGCTGGTCGCGTTGCTGAGCGTAAGCCAGGTCAGTGCTGCGCCAGCGCCCCTTCGCTGG
>JBPEXK010000333.1:0-1124 GCA_052031745.1 Marinobacter sp.
GGTCTCGGGTGCGATCACCAGAGCATCGCCTTCGTCCACTACGAGGGCGTCGTTCACGGCCGGGTGCGATGCCTGCTGGGCACCAAACACTTGCCATTGTCCGCCTTGCTCGCGAATAGACACGTTTAGCTGAGCGCTGCCGCCCTGGTCCCAGTAGATGATTTCGACCGAGTGCGGTCCGTCGCCAGCAAGCGTGAACGCATTGCCGGTACGCGTGGTCGCGCCCTGGTTGCCGTTGAATTCAGCGACCACTTCGCCATTCACGCGAATGCTGTAACCGTCGTCAGCGCGAACCTGGAACTGGTAAGTGCCCGGAGCGAGTTCCAGTTCGCCGGTCATCTTGATGATGGCGTCTGAGCTGTTCGCCGGGTCATTGGACAGCGAGTTGGCGTCTCCCTTCAGGAAGTTCTGAAGGCGCTGATCGCCACCCAGGCCACCGCTGACCGATCCGTAATTGACGGCGGTACCAGTGAAGGTTGCGTCCGCAGTAGTCGAGGCGATGAAGGCTTCAACCTGGCCAAGGTTGGTCAGGTTGGCGCCATCGGAGCCTTGCACGTAGGCGAAGTACTCGCCGGACAGGCCCGGGATACTGCCATTGGCATAAGTGTCTGCGGTTGCAACTGGCGCTTCATTGGTGCCATTGATGGTGATCGTGACGTCTTGGGTTGTCACGCCATCGGCGTTGGTCACGGTAAACGTGTCGCTCAGCGACTCGCCAGCGCCCAGATCCTGAATTGCAGCCTGGCTGTTGTCAGCGCTGTAGGTCCAGGTGCCGTCAGCCGCCATGACCAGTTCACCGTAGGTGCCGGTCAGAGTTTCGGCTACGAACTGATCTTCGCCAGTGTCGCCACCGTTCGCCGTCAGAGTACCGGCCGTAGTGAGTGTCGCGGCGTCATCTTCGGTTACAGAGCCCAAGATGTCTCCGGAAATTACCGGTACGTCGTTAGTGCCATTGATGGTGATGGTCACGGTTTCGGTGGTGACACCGTCCGCGTTGGTGACTACAAAGCTGTCGGTCAGGTTCTGGCCTGGAGCCAGTTCCTGAATTGCAGCCTGGCTGTTGTCGGCGCTGTAGGTCCAGGTGCCGTCAGCCGCCATGACCAGTTCACCGTAGGTGCCGGTCA
>JBPEXK010000334.1:0-26044 GCA_052031745.1 Marinobacter sp.
CACTTCCTCCACTGCCGCGCTCAGACGATGGATTTCGTCGATGAACAGGACATCGCCCTCTTCCAGGTTGGTCAGCATGGCGGCAAGATCTCCCGCCTTTTCCAACACCGGCCCGGACGTAGTCTTGATGGCCACCCCCATCTCGTTGGCGATAATGTTCGCCAGGGTGGTTTTACCCAAGCCCGGGGGGCCGAAAATCAGGGTGTGGTCCAGCGCCTCCTCGCGGCCACGCGCGGCCGAGATGAAAATATCCATCTGCTCGCGCACGGCTGGCTGGCCAACGTACTCGGTCAACAAGGTAGGACGGATCGCCCGATCCTGAACCTCTTCGTAGTCACCGGCCCGGGCTGAAATCAGTCGGTCGGATTCGATCATGGCATCATCCGTTCAATGGGATTCAACATCGTGCCTTTCGCGTCTGCCCTGTCGTTAACCTGTTGTGCCAATTGTACAAACCGGTCACAGGGTGTCACGTTACGCTCTCTACAGGTTTGGCACTATATGGGCGACATATTACGGTGTCGTCATCAGGCCGGAATCATGTTGCGCAGGGCAAGCCGGATCAGCGCTTCACTGGTCATGCCGTCCTCCGCGATTCGATTGATTGCTTTCGCCGCCTCCTGGGGTTTGTAGCCCAGGGCGATCAGTGCCGCTTCCGCCTCGTCCCTGGGGTGGGACTCTGCCACCGGCGCTTTCGGACGCGCCACTTCGCCGCCTGTCGCTTCTGGCGACGCAGGCGTGAACTGCCCTTCAAGTTGCCCTATCCGATCCGCCATTTCAATAAGCAGCCGTTCCGCGGTCTTTTTGCCAACGCCCGGCAGCTTGACCAGGGCATTCACGTCGCGATTCTCCACGCAGCGAATGAATTGCTCCGAATCCAGGCCGGACAAAATGGCGACCGCAAGCTTGGGGCCTACGCCATTCACCTTGATCAAAAGCCGAAACAGGTCGCGATCGAGCCGCGCGGCAAAGCCATACAGCTGCTGGGCATCCTCACGGACGGCAAAGTGGGTATGCAGGGTGACCTCTTGCCCGGCTTCGGGGAGGTTGAAAAAGGAGGTGTAGGGGATGTCGACTTCATAGCCGAGCCCGGAACATTCCACCAGAACATGACCCGGCGCTTTTTCGACCAGGACTCCACGGATACGACCAATCAAGGGCATTCTCCTGTTGCTCGCGAGAGCGGGTGATTAGAGTTGACGACGCACGCGGCCGCTCCTGGCTTTGCCGCCGGCACCGGCCACACGCAGGATACTTTGACTCATGTGAGCATGACACAGGGCGATGGCCAGCGCATCGGCCGCATCTTCCTGAGGTTTTCGAGGGAGGCTGAGCAGGGCTTGAACCATGTGCTGAACCTGGGACTTGTCCGCACCGCCCTTACCCACGACCGCCTGTTTGACCTGGCGGGCCGAGTACTCGTGCACTGGCAGACCACTGTTGGCGGCACTGACGATGGCGGCACCACGGGCCTGTCCCAGCTTCAGCGCTGAATCCGGGTTCCTGGCCATGAACACCTGCTCAATGGTGAACTCTTCCGGGCGGTATTCGCCGATCAAGGTGGCCAGACTCTGGAATATAGTCTGTAGCCGCTGCGCCATGGGCTTCTCACCAACGCGAATGCAGCCACTGTCGATGTACTCAATGTTGCGGCCCTCGGCCCGGATCAAGCCAAAGCCGGTAATTCTGGAACCGGGATCCACGCCCAGGATGATCGCCAATTCAGTGCTTCCTCAGGGTCAGAGCGACTCCATGATCTCGCCGGAAATGTCGGCGTTGTAATAGACGTTCTGGACGTCGTCCAGATCTTCCAGGGTATCGATAAGCTTGAAGATGGTCTCGGCACCGTCGCGATCCAGCTCGACCCGTGTTGAGGGCACCATGGTCACTTCGGCGTTGTCGGGCTTGAAGCCCGAGGCCACCAATGCGTCTTTGACATCCAGGAACTGGTCTGGCGCGGTGACGATTTCGAACGAGCCATCGTCCTGGGCCGCAAGGTCATCGGCACCCGCTTCCAGGGCCGCCTCGAGCAGTTCGTCTTCGGCCACGCCGGGGCCGTAGCTGATCACACCCTGCTTGCTGAACAGGTAGGCCACCGATCCGTCGGTGCCGAGATTGCCGCCCACCTTGTTGAAGGCGTGACGAATTTCGGCAACGGTGCGGTTTTTGTTGTCGGTCATCGCCTCGATGAACACGGCAACGCCACCCGGGCCATAGCCTTCGTAGGTGAGCTCTTCGTAATTGCTATCGTCGCCACCACCGGCGCCCCGTTCCACGGCACGCTCGATGGTGTCTTTTTTCATGTTGGCGGTGAGTGCCTTGTCGATAACCGCCCGAAGCCGGGGGTTATCGTCAGGATTGCCACCGCCCTGCCGGGCGGCGACCGTCAACTCACGAATGATCTTGGTGAAGATTTTGCCCCGCTTGGCGTCTTGCGCCGCCTTGCGGTGTTTGATGTTGGCCCACTTGCTGTGACCCGCCATAAAACCTCTCCAGCCATTGTTTGGGCGCGCCTACCGCTCTGCGCGCCCTCTTGGGTGTTACTCGGAACCTTCCTGCTCGCCGCCCGGCTGATTGCCTTCGCTCGCCTTGGCGGAGCGGCGGCGACGAATGTGCAGCTCGCGCAGCTGTTTGTCGTCCACTTCCCCCGGCGCCTGAGTCATCAGGCAGGTTGCGCTCTGGGTTTTCGGGAACGCAATCACGTCGCGGATGGAGGAGGCACCGGTCATCAGCATGACCAGACGGTCCAGACCGAAGGCCAGACCACCGTGCGGAGGACAACCGTACTTCAGGGCGTCCAGCAGGAAGCCGAACTTGGCGCGGGCTTCTTCCTCGCCGATTCCCAGGATGCGGAACACGCCTTCCTGCATTTTTTCATCGTGGATACGGATCGAGCCGCCACCCAGCTCGGTGCCGTTCAGCACCATATCGTAGGCCCGGGACAAGGCATTGGCCGGGTCAGCCGCCAGCTCCTCGGTACTGCAGGACGGCGCGGTGAACGGGTGGTGAATGGCGGTCAGGCTGCCATCGGGAGTTTCCTCGAACATCGGGAAATCCACCACCCACAGCGGCGCCCATTCGCTGGTCAGCATTTCCAGGTCATGCCCGACCTTGATGCGCAGCGCGCCCAGGGCTTCATTGACCACGGTGGTCTTGTCGGCACCGAAGAACACGATGTCGCCATCTTCGGCACCCACGCGCTCCATGAGGGCCAGCGCCACGTCGTCACCCAGGAACTTGATGATCGGTGACTGCAGGCCTTCCACGCCCTTGGCCAGGTCGTTGACCTTGATGTACGCCAGGCCCTTGGCACCGTAGATGCCCACGAACTTGGTGTACTCGTCAATCTGCTTACGGGTCAGCTCGCCGCCCTTGGGTACGCGCAGCGCCGCTACCCGGCCCTTGGGATCCTTTGCGGGACCGGCAAAGACCTTGAAGTCCACGCTCTCGACCAGATCCGCAACGTCCACCAGTTCCAGCGGGATACGCAGGTCCGGCTTGTCGCTGCCGTAACGCTGCATCGCTTCGGCGTAAGGCATGCGCGGGAAGCTGGGCAGCTCCACATCGAGAACGTCCTTGAACAGGGCCCGAATCATGCCCTCGTTCAGACCCATCAGGCTTTCCTCGTCGACAAACGACGCCTCAATGTCCACCTGGGTGAATTCCGGCTGACGATCGGCCCGCAGGTCTTCGTCCCGGAAACACTTGGCAATCTGGTAGTAACGGTCGACGCCAGACACCATCAACAGCTGCTTGAACAACTGGGGCGACTGCGGCAGGGCAAAGAAAGAGCCTTCATGGGTACGGCTCGGCACCAGGTAATCACGGGCGCCTTCCGGTGTGGCGCGGGTCAGGATCGGCGTTTCCACGTCCATGAAGCCGTTGCCGTCCAGGTAATTGCGGATGTAGCTGGTGACCCGCGAACGGAAACGCAGGCGATTGATCATTTCCGGACGACGCAGGTCCACGAAACGGTA
Source organism: Marinobacter sp. (assembly GCA_052031745.1). Classification (GTDB taxonomy): domain Bacteria; phylum Pseudomonadota; class Gammaproteobacteria; order Pseudomonadales; family Oleiphilaceae; genus Marinobacter. The sequence continues at coordinate 3,978 of JBPEXK010000334.1, forward strand.
GCGCAGGCGAACGTCCTCACCCACGTCCACATGCTCATCCAGCGGGAACGGCGGGGTGGCGGCAGCATTCAGAATGGTGACTTCCTTGCCCAGCAGCTCAACCTGGCCGGTGGGCATGTTGTTGTTCTCGGTGCCGGCAGGACGACGACGCACCCGACCGGTAACCTTGACAACAAACTCACTGCGCACCTTTTCCGCCAGCGCGAAACTCTCAGGGGTGTCAGGATCGACCACCACCTGGGACATGCCGTCCCGATCTCGCAGATCGAGGAAGATGACACCCCCGTGGTCACGGCGGCGGTGTACCCAACCGCAAAGAGTGACTTCCTGATCGATGTGGGATTCGTTGATCCCACCGCAATAATGACTGCGCATACCGGTTCCCGTTATTTCTGATGTGTGCGTAATGTCTGGCAGGCGAGCGGCCAAGGCTCACCTTGCTGATTAATTGTGGCCCGCAAAAAAATCCGTCCGGACCATACTGGAAAAGCCGCCCATTATAAACACAATGACACCGAAAATCAGGCGTCATTATTGGCGTCCTGAGTGCGCGGATGACTCCCTGGCAGCAGACCGCTAGAATGCTCCGTTTACGCAGTAGATGGAGCTTCACCGTGTCATCCCGAGCCGAGCAGAAACTTCGAACCCGCCGCGCATTGATGGATGCCGCCCTGGCCCAATTAAGTGCCGACCGGGGCTTTGGCAGTCTGAGCCTGCGGGAGGTGGCGCGAGAGGCGGGAATCGCACCCACCTCGTTCTACCGACACTTTGCCGAGCTGGACGAGCTGGGCCTGGCGCTGGTCGACGAGGGCGGGGTCGCGCTGCGGCAACTGATGCGCCAGGCCAGAAAACGCATCGCCCGTGATGGCAGCGCCATTTCCACGTCTGTCGAAACGTTCATGGAATACCTGGGTAACAACGCCAACCTGTTCCGCCTGATGCTCCGGGAACGCACCGGCGTGTCCAAGCCGTTCCGAACCGCCATCAAGGCCGAGATTGATCACTTCGTCACAGAACTGGCCGACGACCTGCGCCGGTTTGCCGAGGAGCAGGACAAGCCGCTGTCCGATGCCCGGCTGGTGGCAGAAGCCATGGTTACCTTGGTGTTCAACCAGGGCGCGGAAGCCCTGGATGCAACCAGCAAAGAGCGGGAAGAGCTGAAATTGAAGCTGAAAACCGAGCTGCGAATGATCCTGGTGGGCTCGCAAGCCCTGGCCGCCCGGGCAAATTCCCGATAACGGCTGATTTTTTCAAACTTTTTTGGAACCTTTCCGGGATGACCTTCGTGGAGGGTATTGGAAGTTGATACACCTTCCATTGTTGAGTCGTTACCTTTCCAGGTAGCTTTAAGCCCGCCACACCCCTGGCGGGCTTTTTTTATGCTATTTCAGCGCCTCCAGCACCGGCGCCAATTTCTCCTTGACCACCGCCAGCGCGTCCTCACTGTAGGGCACCGGCGGTTGCACGCCCCATACCGGCCCGGGCCAGGCCGGATCATCAGCGAAACGAACGATGTGATGCAGATGCAGCTGGGGCACCATGTTGCCGAGAGCGGCGACGTTCATCTTCTCACCCTCGAACAACTCCATCATGCCCCGACTGAGAACAGACGACTCGTACATCAGTCGCTGCTGCTGTGCGTCCGACAGCTCATAGATTTCCCGGATACCCGCAACCGCAGGCACCAGCAGCAACCACGGCCAGGTACTGTCGTTCATCAAACGGACTTCGCAGAGCTGGCTGCGGCCCAGGGCATGGGTGTCCCGGGCCAGGCGCTCGTGCAACTGGAAATCTGACTCGCCTGCCATGTTGGTCACACCGAATGAAACTGATTACGACCGCGCCCGATCGCGTAATAGATCAGACCGTGACGCTCCACCATCTCCGGCTCGTAGAGGTTACGGCCGTCGAACACCACCGGTTCCCGCAGCGTTGCCGAAATGGCGGCGAAGTCCGGGGAGCGGAATTCCTTCCACTCGGTGCAGATCACCAGAACATCGGCGCCCTTCAGTGCCTGCTCTTTGGTGCCACAGAGCGTGAGCCCCTGATGATCGCCGTAGATGCGCTGGGTTTCCTGCATTGCCTCCGGGTCGTAGGCCTGCACCGAGGCACCGGCCTTCCACAGATTCTCCATCAGGGTGCGGGAAGAAGCCTCACGCATGTCATCGGTGTTGGGCTTGAACGCCAACCCCCAAACCGCGACCACCTTGCCACTCAGGTCGCCCTGGAAGTAATGCGACACCTTATCGAACAGCACGTGCTTCTGGGCGTAATTCACAGCCTCCACGGCGTTCAACAAGCGTGACTCGTAATCACAGTCCCGGGCGGTACGAGCCAGAGCCTGCACATCTTTCGGGAAGCAGGAGCCACCATAGCCGCAGCCGGGGTAGATAAAGTGATAGCCGATGCGAGGGTCTGAGCCGATGCCCTGGCGCACCGCTTCGATGTCGGCGCCCAGCCGCTCGGCCAGGTTGGCGACCTCATTCATGAAGCTGATCTTGGTTGCCAGCATGGCATTGGCTGCGTATTTGGTCAGCTCGGCGGAACGCACGTCCATAAATATCATGCGATCGTGGGAGCGATTAAACGGGTAATACACTTCCCGGAGCATTTCCGCCGCCTTGTCGCTGTCGGTACCGACCACAATCCGATCCGGCTTCATGAAGTCGTTGATCGCCGCCCCTTCTTTCAGGAATTCGGGGTTGGAAACCACATCGAAATCCAGCTCCAGATTGCGACGATCCAGCTCGGCACGCAGAGCCGCGCGCACCTTGTCGGCGGTACCAACCGGTACGGTCGACTTGTCCACCACCACCTTGTAGTCATCCATGTATTGGCCGATGGAACGCGCCACCGCCGTTACATACTGCAGATCCGCGGAACCGTCTTCATCCGGCGGCGTACCCACTGCGATGAATTGCAGCGTGCCGTGCTTGACCGCGGCCTCGGCGTCGGTGGTGAACGCCAGTCGCCCGGCCGCTTCGGTGTGCTTTACGATGGATTCCAGCCCAGGCTCGTAAATGGGAATCTGGCCATTCTTGAGCTTTTCGATCTTGGCCTTGTCGACATCCATGCACAGCACGTTGTGACCAACGTCTGCCAGGCAGGCGCCTGTTACCAAGCCAACGTAACCGGTTCCGAAAATCGTAATATTCATTCAATCGTTCCTGCCATGGTGAAGGAAAACAGCTCCGCCCTCACGCTGTAGAGCCTTTGCGTTTCTGCCAGATGGCTTCCCAGGCCAGAGCGGTACTAACGATGGTTTCGAGATCGTCGTAGTCCGGGGTCCAACCGAGGGTTGCCTTGATACGGGTATTGTCTGCCATCAGTGCGGCCGGGTCACCGGCACGGCGGCCGGTCAGTTCAACCGGGAAATCCACGCCCGAGCGCGCCTTAACCACATCAATCACCTCATTCACGGTGAAACCGCGGCCGTAACCACAGTTGAGCACGCTCGACTCGCCACCCCGGGCCATGTAATCCAGCGCCATGACGTGCGCCTTGGCCAGATCCTCGACGTGGATATAGTCGCGGATGCAGGTGCCGTCCCGGGTATCGTAATCGGTGCCGAACACACTCATGCCGTCGCGCTGACCGGTGACACACTCGCACGCCACCTTGATCAGGTGGGTGGCCTCCGGCGTCGCCTGGCCCAGCTTACCCTCGGGGTTGGCACCGGCAACATTGAAATAACGGAGGATGACGTAATTGAGACTGGAAGCGGCGGCCAGATCCATGATCATCCGCTCGCTCATCATTTTCGAGGCACCGTAGGGGTTGATGGGCGCCAGGGGCAAGTCTTCCGTCAGCACCGTCTGCTCTGGCATGCCGTAAACGGCGGCGGTGGAGGAAAACACCATGTAGGGAACCTGGTGTTTTTCCACCGCTTTCAGCAGATTCAGGGTGTTGCGGGTGTTGTTGCTGTAATACTTGAGCGGGTTGGCCACCGATTCCGGCACCACGATATTGGCGGCAAAATGCAGCACCGCCTCGAACTGGTGGCTGGCAAAGAGATCGGCAATCGCTGCCTCGTCCGCCAGGTCACCCACCACCAGCTCGCCCGCCGTGACGGCCCACCGGTAGCCAGTGGACAGGTTATCGAACACCACGATGTCGTGGCCCGCCTGCGCCAACTGGCGCACTACATGACTGCCAATATATCCGGCGCCGCCGGTCACAAGAACTTTCATAGCGCTACATCACCCTTCCCTGTTGATTGCTTTCTCGCCTGCCGCCGCTCAGCGCGTCGGGCACTGAAGAAATCGCTGATGATCTGACTGCATTGCTGCTGACGGACGCCGGACACCGCTTGCACCTGCCAGTTCAGGTGCGGCTCCTCCAGCGTTCTTCGGGCCGATTCAATCGCACCAGCCTTGGGTTCAGAGGCACCGTACACCAGTCGACTGATTCGACTGTGCACAATCGCCCCGACGCACATGGTACAAGGCTCCAGCGTTACATAAAGCGTAGCGCCTGACAGGCGATAATTCCCGACTCGGGCGGCAGCATCCCGCAGGGCGCGGATCTCGGCGTGGGCGGTGGGGTCGCAGCCGGTGATCGGAGCATTGAAGCCGGCCCCGATCTCACGGCCATTCAAGACAACGACGGCACCGACCGGCACTTCACCGACGGCCCCGGCCTGGGCGGCAAGCTCCAGGGCCCGGGCCATCCATTGGTCGTCCGTTTGCTCGCCACCGGCTTGCGCGACCATGGATCGTCGGTTATTCCCACTCAATGGTCGCGGGCGGCTTGGACGACACGTCGTAAGTCACCCGTGAGACGCCGGTAATCTCGTTGATGATGCGGTTGGACACGGTTTCCAGCAGGTCGTACGGCAGGTGGGCCCAACGTGCGGTCATGAAATCGATGGTTTCCACGGCGCGCAGCGCTACCACATACTCGTAGCGGCGGGCATCGCCGACCACACCCACGGATTTTACCGGCAGGAACACGGCAAAGGCCTGGCTGGTCTTGTGGTAGAGGTCGGCGCGGTGCAGCTCTTCCAGGAAGATGGCGTCGGCCCGACGCAGAATGTCGGCGTATTCCTTCTTCACCTCACCCAGGATTCGCACCCCAAGACCCGGCCCCGGGAACGGATGGCGATAGACCATGTCGTACGGCAGGCCCAGCTCGAGCCCGATCCGGCGCACTTCATCCTTGAACAGCTCGCGCAGCGGCTCGACCAGCTTCAGTTTCATGGTTTCCGGCAGACCACCCACATTGTGGTGGGACTTGATCACGTGTGCTTTGCCGGTCTTGGACGCGGCCGATTCGATCACGTCCGGATAGATAGTGCCCTGGGCCAACCAGTTCACGTCCTTGATGGTGGCCGCCTCATCGTCAAACACGTCGATGAAGGTGTTGCCGATGATTTTGCGCTTCTGCTCAGGGTCGCTCACGCCCTCCAGCTTGGACAGGAACAGATCTTCGGCGTCGACCCGGATTACCTTAACGCCCATGTTGCTGGCGAACATGTCCATCACCTGGTCGCCTTCGTGCAGGCGCAGCAGCCCGTTGTCCACGAACACGCAGGTCAGCTGCTCACCGATGGCCTTGTGCAGCAGCGCCGCCGTTACAGAGGAATCGACGCCGCCGGAAAGCCCCAGCAGAACCTTGTCGTTTCCAACCTGTTCGCGAATCTGACGCACGGCGTCATCCACGATCTTGGCCGGGGTCCAGAGCGCCTCGCAACTGCAGATGTTGAGCACGAAATGCTCCAGAATGCGCTTGCCCTGCAGCGTGTGGGTCACCTCGGGGTGGAACTGAACCCCGTAGAGGTTTTTCTCCAGATTCTGCATGGCGGCGATGGGTGCGCTCTCCGTGGAGGCCAGCAGCTCGAACCCGTCCGGCATGGCCACGACCTTGTCACCGTGACTCATCCACACGTCCAGCAGGGAATCGCCGGTACCGGTCAGGTGATCGGTAATGTCTTTCAGCAGCGGGCCAGCGGCGCGCACTTTCACCTGGGCGTAGCCGAACTCACGCTTTTCCGAGCTGGCGACCCGACCGCCCAGCTGCTCCGCCATGGTCTGCATGCCGTAGCAGATGCCCAGCACAGGAATACCACGCTCGAACAGACCTTCCGGAGCCCGGGGCCCACCCAGCTGGGTCACCGATTCCGGCCCGCCCGCAAGGATAATGCCCTTGGGGTTAAACTCGTTCAGCTCTTGGTCGGAAATATCGAACGGCTTGATTTCACAGTAAACGCCAATTTCCCGCACGCGACGGGCAATCAACTGGGTGTACTGGGAACCGAAATCGAGAATCAGGATGCGGTGGTCGTGAATGTTCTGGGCCATGAAGTCCTCGGGTCAGAAAAAGCAACGCGGCTCAGAATGTGAGCCGCGTCTGGATGGAGCTAATGGTTAACCAACTCGGTAGTTGGGTGCTTCCTTGGTGATGGTCACGTCGTGCACGTGACTTTCACGCATACCGGCGTTGGTGATGCGAACAAATTCCGGCTTGGTCCGCATCTCTTCCATGGTCGCGCTGCCGGTATAGCCCATGGAAGCGCGCAGGCCGCCCACCAGCTGATGCACGATGTTGCGCATCGGGCCCTTGCAGGCAACCCGACCTTCGATACCTTCCGGCACCAGCTTCTCGATGCCTTTGCTGGCATCCTGGAAGTAGCGGTCACTGGAGCCCTGCCCCATGGCGCCGATGGAACCCATGCCGCGGTATGCCTTGTAGCTCCGGCCCTGGAACAGCTCAACTTCACCCGGTGCTTCGTCGGTACCGGCCAGCAGGCTACCGATCATGACGGCGTGGGCGCCAGCGGCAATGGCCTTGGCGATGTCGCCGGAGAAGCGGATGCCACCGTCGGCAATCAGGGGCACACCGCGATCCTTCAGCGCCGCGGCGACGTTGGACACCGCTGAAATCTGTGGCACACCGATACCGGCAACGATGCGGGTGGTGCAGATGGAGCCTGGACCAATGCCAACTTTCACCGCGTCCGCACCGGCATCCGCCAGCGCGATGGCGGCGTCAGAGGTGGCGATGTTGCCGCCAATCACCTGCACTTCCGGGAAGTTCTGCTTAACCCAACGCACCCGCTCGATCACGCCCCGGGAATGGCCGTGGGCAGTATCAACCACGATCACGTCGACGCCAGCCTCGGCCAGCGCGGAAATGCGCGCCTCGGTGTCGCCACCAGTGCTTACCGCCGCGCCGACCCGCAGGCGACCCTGCTCGTCTTTAGAAGCAAGCGGGTAGTCTTTCGCTTTCTGAATGTCCTTGACCGTGATCAGACCGCGCAGCTCGAAGTTGTCGTTCACCACCAACACCTTCTCGATGCGATGGCGATGCAGCAACTCCTTCACGTCGTCCAGGCTTGCGCCTTCGGTGACGGTCACGAGCTTTTCCTTCGGGGTCATGATGTCACGGACGGGCGTGTCCATCCGGCTTTCAAAACGGATGTCACGGCCGGTGACGATACCGATCAGGTCGCTACCATCGACCACCGGGAGGCCGGAGATGCTGTTAGCGACGGTAATATCCACCAGCTCGCGCACGGTGGTATCGGGCGATACGGTGATGGGGTCTTTCACCACACCGCTTTCAAACTTCTTAACCTTGCGGACAGCGGCTGCCTGTTGTTCGACCGTCATGTTCTTATGCATGATGCCAATGCCGCCTTCCTGCGCCATGGCAATGGCCAGTTCGGCCTCGGTCACCGTATCCATGGCTGACGACAGCAGCGGGATGTTCAGGGTAATACCCTTGGTCAGCTGCGTTTGCAGACTGACTTCGTGGGGTAGAACTTCGGAATATCCGGGGACCAGCAAAACATCATCAAACGTGAGGGCTTCTTCGGCAATTCGCAGCATTGGGATCCGCCTTTTGAACGTGCTAAGTTGGGAGATTCCGTGCTGTATTCTCGACGGCACAGCCGGCGGCACAGCAAAGCAAAATCCTTAATCGATCCATTATAAAGGGGTGCTTGAAGACAGTAAACCGCACCTTCTTTAAGGTACGATTGCATCTTTTTGAATTCCGGGATTTTTTACCCTTCCAATATTCGGCTATTGCGTATGGATGAGCATCGATCACCGCAGACCACCCCCTCGTTTCAGGACAACCGCCCCCGGGCCCTCAGCGTCAGCGAACTGAACCACCAGGCCAGACACCTGCTGGAGTCCAGCTTCATGCAGGTTTGGGTGGAAGGAGAATTGTCGAGTCTGTCCCGGCCATCCTCTGGGCATTGGTACTTTTCGCTGAAGGACCGCAAATGCCAGGTGCGTTGCGCCATGTTCCGCGGTTTCAACCAGCGCCTCCGGACCATCCCGAAGGAAGGCGACCAGATTCGAATTCGCGGCAAGGTGACCCTGTACGAGAATCGTGGCGACTTTCAGATCATCGTTGAGCATCTGGAGCCGGCGGGCCTGGGCGAGCTGCAATTGGCCTATGAGGAACTGAAACGCAAACTGCAGGCCGAGGGCCTGTTCGACGCCGGTAGCAAGAAACCACTGCCGACCACCCCCAGACATATTGGCGTGGTCACCTCGCCCACCGGCGCGGCCATCCACGACATACTAACGGTGCTTGCGCGCCGGTGCCCCGCCATCCCGGTCACCCTGTACCCCACAGCGGTGCAGGGTAAGGCGGCCACCAACGATATCGTGCAGGCAATCCAGCGGGCCGAGGCCCATGGCGTCGCCGATGTACTGATCATCGGCCGGGGCGGCGGCTCACTCGAAGATCTCTGGTGCTTCAATGAGGAGGCGGTGGCCCGCGCCATCGCCGGCTGCAGAATTCCGACGGTCAGCGCCGTTGGCCATGAGGTGGATGTGACCATCGCCGATTTCGTGGCCGACCTCAGGGCCCCCACCCCGTCGGCGGCCGCGGAAAAGATCTCGCCGGACCAGCGGGACTGGCTGCGCCAGCTCAACGAGCGGGAAATCCGGCTCGGCAACGCCGCTCGGCGGGTGCTGAAACGCCTGAACACCGAACTGGACCACCTGGGCGCCCGCCTTCGGGACCCGCGCCGGCAACTGCAGGAAAAAGCCCAGCGCATGGACGACCTGGAGCTGCGCCTGACCCAAACCATGACCCAGCGCCTGCAGCAGTTCAGGGTCCGAAGTGACAACCTGGGTCAGCGGCTGTCCACCCATTCGCCCCGACGCCGGCTTGCCGACAGCCAACAAGACCTGTCCCGGATGTCAGAACAGCTGTTCTCCGCCATGCGCCTGCAACTGGGCCGGCGCGACGAACGCCTGCAACATATGGCCCAGACCCTGCACGTGGTGAGTCCGCTGGCCACCCTCGGCCGGGGCTACGCCATCGTCCGCGATGACCATGGCAACATCGTCCGGGACGCCAGCGGCCTGAATCCCGGCGACGCAATCAGTGCGCGCACCGCCCGCGGCGAAATCAGCGCCGAGGTGACGCGGGTCGATCTGCCGCCCCAGTAGCGCCACCCACCGCGTCTAAGCCAATGGTCTACTAGTCCGTGATCTCAAACGGCCTAGAGTTGTTACGTCAGTCAATAAAACAACAATAGGCCCAGTGAGGTGGAACGCATGGACTACCACGCGGAGTTTCGGCGGTCGATTGACCACCGGGAAGACTTTTGGCGCGAGCAGGCACAACAGATCGACTGGTTCCAGACACCCAAGACTGTCTGGCAAGCCAGCGCCAATGGCCACGGCCAGTGGTTTCCAGACGGCACCCTGAACAGCTCAGACGTGGCCCTGGACGCTAACCTCCGCGCCGGCCGTGGAGACCAGGCGGCACTCATCTATGACTCCCCCGTCACCAAGACCCAGCGCACCTACACCTATCAGGAGCTGACCGACGCGGTCGCCACCTTCGCGGGCGTGCTCAAGAACCAGGGCATCGCCAAGGGCGATCGCGTGATTATCTACATGCCGATGATCCCGGAGGCGGTCATTGCCATGCTCGGTTGCGCCCGAATCGGCGCGGTTCACTGTGTGGTATTTGGCGGCTTTGCCGCCCACGAACTGGCGGTACGCATTGACGACGCGGCGCCGAAAGCGGTGATTACCGCCTCCTGCGGCATCGAGGTGGACCGGGTCATTGAGTACAAGCCTCTGGTGGACAAGGCCATTGATCAAGCCGCCCACAAGCCCGAGCACTGCATTGTGTACCAGCGCCCGCAAGCCAAAGCGACCCTGAAAAAAGGGCGCGACTGGGACTGGGCGGAGCTGCATGAAAAGGCACAACCAGAGCCGCCGACGCCGGTCCAGGCCACCGATCCGCTCTACATCCTGTACACCTCGGGCACCACGGGCAAACCCAAAGGCGTGGTCAGGGACAACGGCGGGCACGCGGTCGCCCTGAACTACAGCATGAAACTGGTTTACGACGCCAACCCGGGCGATGTCTACTGGGCCGCTTCAGACGTGGGCTGGGTGGTGGGCCACAGCTACATCGTGTACGGCCCGCTGTTTGCCGGCTGCACCTCCATCCTGTACGAGGGCAAACCGGTCAAGACACCGGACGCCGGCGCCTTCTGGCGCGTGATTCAGGACCACAAGGTGAACCTGCTGTTCACCGCGCCAACCGCCTTCCGCGCCGTGCGCAAGGAGGACCCGGAAGCCGACCACCTTGGCCGTTACGACATCAACTCGCTGAAACGAATCTTCCTGGCGGGCGAGCGACTGGACCCGCCCACCTACGACTGGCTTCGGGAGCACACTCACCTGCCCATACTGGATCATTGGTGGCAAACCGAAACTGGCTGGGCCATCTGCTGCAACCCGGTTGGCATCGAAATGATGATGACCAAGCCCGGCTCTGCCACCGTGCCCTCGCCCGGCTTCAACGTTCAGGTGGTGGATCCGAGCGGGCGACCCATGGCGGCTGGCGAACAGGGTCAGATTGCCGTCAAATTACCCCTGCCGCCGGGATGCCTGCTCACGGTGTGGGGTGACGACGAGCGTTTCCAGAAAAGCTACCTTGCCCCGATACCGGGTTTCTACAGCTCCGGGGACGGCGGCTACATTGACGAGGACGGCTACGTCTTCGTGATGGGCCGTACTGACGACGTCATCAACGTCGCCGGCCATCGGTTGTCCACCGGCGAAATGGAAGAGGTTGTCGCTTCCCACCCTGCGGTAGCGGAGTGCTGCGTGGTTGGTGCCCACGACGATATGCGGGGCCAGGTGCCCATCGGCCTGGTACTGATCAAGGACGGCGCCACCATCGAGCATGACGAGCTGGAGGATGAACTGGTGGAGATGGTGCGGGAGAAAATTGGCGCCATCGCCTGCTTCCGCCGCGCCATGGTGGTCGAGCGGCTGCCCAAGACCCGGTCTGGCAAGATCCTGCGCCGGGTGATTCGCCAGATTGCCGACGGCGAGGACTATACCGTCCCGAGCACCATCGACGACCCTGCCATCCTGGACGAGATCAGCGCACGATTTGGCCGCTGAAAACCTTCCCCGGGAAAACTCCGACGGCTTTCAAACCCCGGAGTTTTCCCGCGCCGCCGCGTTCCCAAACATCTGTTTTTAAAACACTAACAAGCTCAATTTCGGCGGCAAAAAAAGCGTTGACGACCTCCAAAGTCGGTCTATACTGAAATTGCTGTGAAAATACAGCGGTATTTGGTGAATGCGCTACAACGTCCTGCCGCAGTGCTCTTCGTTGCTCCTTCCTCAGTACTCTCTGGATTTCTCAGCATTGATTCCATCAGGAATATGAAGGTCCCGTGAGGGCAAATTACAGGAAGACAGGAAAGATCAATGTCCGATACAAAAACCGGCCACGTAAAGTGGTTCAACGAATCCAAAGGCTTTGGCTTTATCGCTCAGGATGGTGGCAGTGACGTGTTCGTTCACTACAGTGCAATCAACGCAAGCGGCTTCCGCACTCTGACCGAAGGTCAGCAGGTGCAGTTTACCGTGACCCAGGGACCGAAAGGCCCTCAGGCGGAAAACGTAACCCCTGTTTAAGGTTACCGCTTCCGCCCTCTGCCCCTCACGGGCATAGGGAACCAATTAAGCCGGCACGTGTGCCGGCTTAATGCATTCTGGGCCAAAGATACTTCACACCTCAGCCGTTTCCCGTCCGGCTTCCCTCGCGGCCCCAGCTTGTTCGACCACCTGCGCCACCGCCGAGAACAGCGCCTGTAAGGTTGCCGAGGTGGTGTCTTCCGCCAGCGCAGCGGCGCTGCAGTGGGTCTGATTCACCTGCAAACGGATGCAGGCCAGGGCGTTGGCGTTGGTACCCTCACCCAAGGCGAACTCGTCATAAGCCTCAACAGCGATGCTGATGCCAAACCGCCGCTCCAGAGCGTCTGACACCGCTTCCACGGCACCCAGCCCCTGCCCCTGAAGCGCCATCGGGTCCGAAGCCTTGCCTACGGTGACATCCGCGCGCACGCCCTCGGCATCCCGGTGCAGATCGTAGGACTGCAGCTCCCAATCGGTCGGCACGTTCAGGTACCGCTCCTCGAACAACCGATGAATGGTCCGGGAATCGATTTCACCGCCGTTGGTTTCCGCTTCCCGCTGCACCGTTTTACTGAATTCGATCTGCAGCCAGCGTGGCAGGCTGATGTCGTAATCCCGCTCCAACACGTAGGCCACCCCGCCCTTGCCGGATTGGCTGTTGATTCGCACTACCTCCTCGTACCGGCGACCAACATCAAACGGGTCGATCGGCAGGTAGGCGACATTCCAGGTGTCGCCCTCGGAGCGCCGGGCCAGGCATTTTCGAATGGCGTCCTGGTGACTGCCGGAGAAAGCGGTAAACACCAGCTCACCGGCGTAGGGATGACGCGGGTGCGTGGAGATTTCGGTGCAGGCCTCCACAACCTCGGTGATCTCGGACATGCCGGACAGGTCGAGGGTTGGGTCAATGCCCTGGGAATACAGGTTCATGGCCATGGTGACCAGATCCATGTTGCCGGTGCGCTCACCGTTACCCATCAGCGTGCCTTCCACCCGATCCGCACCGGCCATAACCGCCAGCTCAGCCGCGGCGACGGCGCAGCCGCGATCGTTGTGGGTATGCACGCTAATGCTCAGATGCTCACGATACTGAATGTTGTCGCAGATCCATTCGATCTGGTCAGCAAATACGTTGGGCGTTGCCATCTCCACGGTGGCGGGCAAGTTGATGATCACCGGTTGCCCCTGATCCGGACGCCAGACTTCAGTGACCGCATCCACCACTTCGGCGGCAAAATCCAGCTCGGTGCCGGTGAAACTCTCCGGTGAATACTGAAACGTCCATTTAGTTTCCGGCGCTCGGGCGGCAAGGTCCCGCACGTAGGTCGCGCCTTTGACCGCGATATCACGGATGCCGGACCGGTCGAGGCCGAATACCTGCTCCCGCTGCACCGTCGACGTTGAATTGTAGACATGCACGATCGCCTGTTTGGCGCCCTTGAGCGCTTCGTAGGTGCGCTCAATCAACTCGGGGCGAGCCTGGGTCAACACCTGGATCTTTACATCGTCGGGAATCCGCCCCTCTTCAATCAGCTTCCGGCAGAAATCGAAATCGGGCTGACTGGCAGACGGAAAGCCAATTTCAATTTCCTTGAACCCCAGCTTTACCAGCAAATCGAACAGTCTCTGCTTCTGGGCCACCGTCATCGGCTTGACCAGCGCCTGGTTGCCATCGCGCAGGTCGACCGCGCACCAGGTGGGCGCCTTTTCAATCACGCGGTCCGGCCAGCGCCGATCCACTTTCCGAACGGGCTTGAACGCAGAGTACTTTCGATGATCAAAAGCCATGGCTAGGGGTCCTTGAAGTTGGGGTTCATGCATCGCAGCACGGTTCCTGTCGTGACGGCCAGTGTAACGCCGTGGCGCGGGCACGTGATTGCTAATTTGCGGCACAGGGGCTATTTTTAGCCATATTCAACCCCAAATTACCAATTTACCGCAACCATATGCCAGAAAACCAAAAGACCCTCGTTAAAATCGACAAAACCGACCGGCGAATCCTGGAGCAGGTGCAGAAAAACGGCGCGCTCAGCAACCAGGAGCTGGCCGACAAAGTGGGCCTGTCGCCCTCCCCTTGCCTGCGCCGGGTTCGCGCCCTGGAAGATGCGGGCATCATCGTGCGCCGGGTGACCATCCTGGACCACAAGAAACTGGGCCTGTCGCTGACCGCCATAATCCTCATCGGCATGGACCGACACACGCCGGAACGCTTCTCGGCGTTTGAGGAGCAGGTGACGGAATACCCGGAGGTGCAGGAGTGCTACCTGATCACCGGCCAGGATGCCGACTACATGCTAAAAGTGGTGGTGCCAGACATGGATCATTACCACCATTTCCTGCTCAATCGGATCACCCGCATCCAGGGCGTCAGCGGGGTGCATTCCAGTTTTGTTCTCCGGCGGGTGCTGGACACCACGGCGTTGCCCCTGGGCTACCTCACCTGAACAATCCGAGCCGAAATCAGGTCGCGGCTTTCAGGTGCCACCACCTGTACCTCGGCACAGAGGCTCCGTACAATAGCGGGCACTCAAACGCTTACAACAACGAGTCAGGCCACCGATGCCCCCTCTGGGCCTCACCCGCCTGATTTTCCCGATTTGAACCAGACGGAAGACACGATGCGAGCAAGCCGTTACCTGATTGCCACTCAGAAAGAGACACCCGCTGATGCCGAGATCATCAGCCACCAGCTCATGCTGCGCGCCGGCATGATCCGCAAGCTGGCCGCTGGGCTTTACACCTGGCTGCCGATGGGCCTGCGGACCCTGCGCAAGGTCGAGCGAATCGTTCGCGAGGAAATGGACAAGAGCGGCGGCCAAGAGGTGTTGATGCCGGCGGTCCAGCCGTCAGAGCTGTGGCAGGAATCCGGGCGCTGGACCCAGTATGGCGGTGAGCTGCTGCGCATGCAGGACCGTCATGGCCGCGACTTCTGCTTCGGCCCGACCCACGAAGAGGTCATCACCGACCTGATCCGGAATGAGCTGAAGAGCTACAAGGAACTCCCCTCAAACTTCTACCAGATCCAGACCAAATTCCGGGACGAGCGTCGGCCACGCTTTGGCGTGATGCGGGCCCGGGAGTTCGTGATGAAGGACGCCTATTCCTTCCACCTGAACGCCGAATCCCTGGATGAAACCTACCAGGAAATGCATCGGGCCTATTGCGCGATCTTTGATCGCCTGGGTTTGGATTACCGTCCGGTGCAAGCCGACTCCGGCGCCATCGGCGGCAGCGCCTCCCACGAATTCCACGTGCTGGCCTCCTCCGGTGAGGACGCCATTGTATTCAGCTCCGACAGCAGCTACGCGGCAAACATCGAAAAAGCCGAGGCTGTGGCGCCCGCCGGCGAGCGAGCGGCACCGGGAGAGGAACTCAAGGAGGTCTCCACACCGGGTCAACGCACCATTGACGCTGTGGCCGAGTTCCTGGCTGTGGACGCCAAGCGCACGGTGAAAACCCTGCTGGTCAAGTCCGAGCCCGACGAGGACGGCAACTCTGGCCTGATCGCCCTGATCCTGCGCGGTGATCACACCCTGAACGAAATAAAGGCGGAGAATCTGCCCGGCGTGGCGGAACCACTGACCATGGCCACCGATGAGGAAATCGAGGCGACCATCGGCTGCAAGCCTGGCTCCATCGGCCCAGTCAACCTGAACGTGCCGGTGATCGCGGACCGCAGCGCCGCTCACCTGGCCGACTTCGTTTGTGGCGCCAACAAGGACGACTTCCACCTCACCGGCGTGAACTGGGACCGGGACGTTCCCCTGGAGCGGGTTGAGGATCTGCGCAACGTGGTTGAGGGCGATCCCAGCCCGGATGGCAAGGGCCACCTGGAAATCCGCAGGGGCATTGAAGTGGGCCATATCTTCAAGCTGGGCAACAAGTACAGCCAGGCCATGAACGCCACAGTGCTGGACGAGAACGGCAAGAGCGCGATTCTGGAGATGGGCTGCTATGGCATTGGCGTGTCGCGCATCGTGGCTGCGTCCATCGAACAGAACCACGACGACAAGGGCATCATCTGGCCAGACGCCATCGCCCCGTTCGAAGTCGCCATCGTCACCCTCAATGGCCACAAGTCGCCGACCGTCGCGGAGGCCGGCGAGAAGCTGTATGAGCAGCTGCGTCAGGCCGGCTACGATGTACTGCTGGACGACCGCAACGAGCGCCCCGGGGTCAAGTTTGCCGACATGGAACTGATCGGCATCCCCCACCGGTTCGTGGTGTCTGACCGCGGCCTGACCGCCGGCACCCTGGAGTACAAAGGCCGTCGTGACGCCGACAAGCAGGACATCCCGCTGGACGAGGCACTGCCTTTCCTGATCAATGCCTCCCCGCGCAAGGGGCTGTAAGCAAGAAAAAAGGGCGCTTAACAGCGCCCTTTTTCTTTCCTAGCCGACGATCCCCGGCTCCATCTCCAACTCAACACCGAATTTGCTGCGGACCGACTGCCGAATCTCGGCCGCCAGCTCCAAGATGTCAGCGCCGGACCCTCCAGTGTGGTTAATCAGCACCAGCGCCTGGCGATTGTGCACCCCTACTCGCTGATTCCGAAAGCCCTTCCAGCCGCACTGGTCGATCAACCAGGCCGCCGCCAGCTTAACGCCGGATTCCTGAACATAACCGACAATGTTGGGAAAGCGCTGCGCCAGCGCCTCGTACAGGCTCCGCGGAACCACCGGATTCTTGAAGAAACTGCCGGCGTTGGGAATGATGTCCGGATCCGGCAACTTGCGCCGACGAATGGCCATGATGGCGGTGGCAACGTCCATGGCGGTCAGATCCCGGTGCGGCCGATCCTCCAGGTACTCCTCAAGGTCCCGGTAGCCCAGCTGCAACGGCCGAGCCCGTGACAGCCGCAGCCGGATCTCGGTGATCACGTAACGCCCGGGGGACCGCTTGAACAGGCTGTCCCGGTAGGCAAACGCACAGTCTGCCCCGGCCAGGGTTACCAGGTCACCGGTATGGCGATCCAGGGCCCGAACCGAGGTCAGGGTGTCGCACAGTTCCACACCATAGGCGCCAATGTTCTGCACCGGGGCTGCGCCGGCGGTTCCGGGTATCAGAGCCAGGTTCTCGATGCCCCGGTAGCCGGCACCGGCGGCATAGAGAACCGCATCGTGCCAGATTTCGCCGGCGCCGAGCACCAGGGTGGCTTCCTGGTCCCAGGCTTGCTCCCAGCGCCGGCCTCGATGGCCAATACGCACGACCAGCCCGTCAAAGTCGCCGTTGAACACCAGGTTGCTGCCGCCCCCAAGAATCAGGGTTTGCAGACCCTCGGCCTCGGCCCAATCCAGCGCCGCAATCAATTCCTGGTCGCTGCGCACCTCCAGGTAAAACCTGGCCACCGCGGACACCCGAAGCGTGTTGTACTCGGCTAGCTCGACGTACTCGGACGGACTCCTGCCCAAACTCAAGCCAAGCGCTCCCGGATATCCGCCAGCAGGCCCTCACCCGCCTCGTGAATCAGGTCCAGCACCAACTCAAAGCCATCGGTGCCGCCGTAATAGGGATCCGGAACCTCCTGCTGCCGGGACTGGCCGTAACCGAGGAACAGTTCGGGCTGGGTGCCGCCCCGCTGATGCCAGACATCGGCCACGTCTTGGAGATTTTGCCGGTCCATCACCAGCACATAGTCGAACTGATCCAGGTCTTCGGCCACAAACTGCCGTGCCCGGAGGTGGCTGATATCGATGCCCCGCTTCCTGGCGGCCTGGGTGGCGCGGGCATCCGGGGCCTTGCCTATGTGCCAATCGCCGGTGCCACAAGAATCAATGGCGATCCGGCCCTGCAGCCCGGATTGCTCTACCAGCGCCCGGAAAACACCCTCCGCACTGGGCGAGCGGCAGATATTACCCAGACACACGAACAGTACCCTTACTTGCTCAGCCATCACTTATTCCTCGCTGCCAGCCAGTTGCGGATGCGCTCAAGATCGGCCTCGGTGTCGACACCAGCCGGTGGTTTCTCAGCCGCGACATCGACATGAATCTGGGCGCCATTGTAGAGCGCCCGCAACTGTTCCAGGGATTCAGCCCGCTCGGTCGGCGCCGGTGCCCAGTTCACGAACTGCTCCAAGACCTGGGCCCGGTAACCGTAAATACCGATGTGACGGAAGTAGTTGATCCCGGCGGGCAGTGTCGCCTCCGGGCCCTTTTTCAGCGGGCTGTTCTGCATCCAGGCATCGCGGGCCCAGGGAATGGGCGCGCGGCTGAAATAGTGCGCCATGCCCTGGTGATCGAACACCACTTTCACCACGTTCGGATTCACCACCTGTTCCACATCGTGAATCCGCTCGCACAGCGTGGCGATGGCCGCTTCCGGGTACAGCTCAAGGTTGTCGGCGACCTGGTTGATCAATACCGGCGGGATCAGCGGCTCGTCACCCTGAACGTTGACTACCCGGTGCTCCTCGTCGAGATTCAGCGTCCGCGCCACTTCCGCCAGGCGGTCGGTGCCGCTGGCGTGGTCGACGGCCGTCATCACCACTTCGGCGCCGAACTTCTCGCAGGCCTGTCGGATGCGCTCATCGTCGGTCGCCACCACGATGCGTTCGGCCCGGCTTTCGGCCGCACGCTCGTACACATGCTGGATCATGGGCTTGCCGGCGATGTCCGCCAGGGGTTTGCCAGGCAGCCGGGTGGAGGCGTAGCGGGCGGGAATGACCACGGAAAATGACATGGGGAAAATCCTGAACCGGTTGTTTAGCGCTTGTCGAGGCGTTCGTCGGTCGTAAGGGTGCGGGCCTCACCGGACAGCATCACGGGGATGCCCTCGCGAATCGGAAAGGCCATGGCATCCTGGTAACAGACCAGCTCGGTGCGGGCCTCATTCAGTTTCAGATCGCCCTTGCAGACCGGGCACGCCAGCATCGCCAGCAGTTTTTTGTCCATGATGCATCTCACCAAGGTTTACGGGATGGAAGGTTCACTGGAAAGCTGCTCCGCGCTTTCCCTGATCTTTGCATTGAGGGCGTCGGCAAACTGCTCCGACAACCGGGCTTCAACCGCCAACACCCAGGCGTTGTCCGGCGCTATGTCCCTGCACTTCACCGCATCTTTGGCGGTCATCACCAGCCACTGATCGGCCCTGGTGTGCAGTTCCTCGGCCTTGAACGTGTGATGGTCCGGATAACCCGTTCCGGTTACGTCTGCCCCCATGTCTCTCAGTGTATCGAAAAAACGATCGGGATTGCCGATTCCGGCGATCGCCCGAACGGCCTGGCCATCAAGATCGGATACCGGTCGGGTCCGGCCAGATTTCAGGTGAATCAGGGTGGATGGCGCCAGGGCCATGGTGTGGATATGCGGATGCTCGATGCCTTCAAAGCTATCGAGGTGCTGTCCGGCGTCGAAGCCCCCGCCGTTGACGATGACGAAATCCACCGACGACAACCGGGACACGGGCTCGCGCAGCGGTCCCACCGGAATCAGCGCACCATTGCCGGTGCCACGGGCGCCGTCAAATACCGCCAGCTCTATGTCCCTGGGAAGCGCGTAATGCTGCAGGCCGTCGTCGCACACCAGGATGTCACCCAGGCCCTGCTCCAGCGCCCAATGCGCTCCGCGCCGGCGCTGCGGGTCAATCACCACCGGCACGCCAGTGATCTGCGCCAGCATCACCGGTTCGTCGCCGGCCTGAGCGGGCTTGCTGTCTGCGGTCACCAGCGTCGGGTACTGGTCGGCCTTGCCGCCGTAGCCGCGACTGATGATCACCGGCCGCCAGCCACTGGACCGCAGCTGTGCCACCAGCCAGGCGGTCAGTGGCGATTTTCCGGTGCCGCCGGCGGTGATGTTGCCGACCACCACCACCGGCACCGGTAGCGCCTCATCCTTGACCTCCCAGGCCTTGCGCCTGCGAGCCGCAGCAATGCTGTGGTACAGCCAGCTCAGTGGCGTCAACGGCCACAGCGGGCGGGATTTGCCATACCAGAGCCGGTCGATCAGGGCGGTCATACCGTTTCGCTGAATTGCATCTGATGCAACTGGGCGTAAGCTCCACCGGCCGCGAGCAGCTCGTCGTGTCGGCCCGATTCAACAATACGGCCGTTATC
Organism: Marinobacter sp.; assembly: GCA_052031745.1. Lineage (GTDB taxonomy): Bacteria > Pseudomonadota > Gammaproteobacteria > Pseudomonadales > Oleiphilaceae > Marinobacter. The sequence continues at coordinate 23,949 of JBPEXK010000334.1, forward strand.
CATGACCAGGATGCGGTCGGCTTTCTCAATGGTGGACAGTCGGTGGGCAATCACCAGGGTGGTCCGGCCCTGCATGACGGTTTCCAGGGCTTCCTGAATGTGACGCTCGGACTCGGTATCCAGCGCCGAGGTCGCCTCGTCGAGAATCAGCACCGGTGCGTCTTTCAGCAACGCCCGGGCAATTGCCAGGCGCTGGCGCTGGCCGCCGGACAACATCACACCGTTGTCGCCGATCATGGTGTCGAGCCCTTCGGGCATGCGGTCAATGAACTCCAGGGCGTGGGCCTTTGCCGCAGCTTCCCGAATTTCCTCCCGGCTGCAGTCGCGCAAGGCACCATAGGCGATGTTGGCGGCTATGGTGTCGTTAAACAGCACCACGTTCTGCGTTACCAGGGCGATCTGGGCCCGCAGTGATTTAAGCGTGTAGTCTCGCAGGGAGTGGCCATCGATCAGGATATCGCCACCGGTGTAGTCGTAGAACCGCGGCAGCAGGCTAACCAACGTGGACTTGCCGCTGCCCGAGCGTCCGACCAGGGCCACGCTCTGCCCCGCGGGAATCTCCAGGGATATGCCTTCCAGCACGTTGTCCAACTGATCCCGGTAGCGAAATGCCACGTCATCAAACTTGATGCTGCCTTCAACCCGCTCTGGCGCGAAGGTGCCGGGGTCCTGCTCCGGGTGCTCGTCCATGGTTTCAAAGACGTCGTAGGCCGCCGCCAGACCCTTCTGGATCTTCGCGTGCACGGAGGTCACCTGCCGGATAGGTTTGGCCATGGTGGTGGCGGCGGTAATGAAGGCAACCAGCTGCCCGGTGGTCATGCCACCGCGAATTTCAGGCGCCAGCATGGTCCACACCAGAGCGGCGATGGCAATGGCCACCAGCACCTGGATCACGGGCACACTGATGGCCTGGGTCGAGGCCATCTTCAGACTTTGCTGCAGGTTTCGATCGTTAACTTCCCGGAATCGCTGCTGTTCATAGTCCTCGCCACCAAAGGTACGGACCACGCGATAGCCGGCGATAGATTCTGACGCCACGTGGGTGATGTCGCCCATGGAGCCTTGGATGCGCTTGCTAATCCGACGAAAGCGCTTGCTGGCGTAGCTGACCACGGCACCGATGACCGGCCCGACCGCCAGGAAGATCAGGGTCAGCACCCAGTTGGTGTAGAGCATGAAACACAGCAGACCGATGATGGTCAGGCCTTCCCGCAAGGTAATGGTGACGGCGTTGGTAGTGGCCTCGGCCACCTGCTCGACGTTGAAGGTGAGCTTGGACACCAGTCGGCCGGAGGCGTTGTCGTCGAAGTAACGGGATGGCAGAACCAGCAAGCGGTCGAAGACGTCGTTACGCAACGCGTTGATCACGTGACGGCCGACGTAGCCGATGAAGTACTGGCTCATGAAGGTGCCGACACCGCGAAAGGCAAACACCCCCACAATCAGTAGAGTCAGCAGGATCCGGTTGCCATCGGTGGGGTTCTCGATGGCCGCAATCACGTACTCCATGGCCGCGGCCATACCGGTAGATGCGGCGGCGTAGATAACGTTACCGACCACCGCCAGCGAAAACGCCAGCCAGAAGGGTTTCACGTAGGCCAGCAATCGCTTGTAGGTGTCCCAGCTGCCGGACGCGGGCACCTGGGACTGGGCGGAAAGCGAATCCTTGCTGCTCACGGCTGCTCAGCCTCCCGCTCGGTGGTGATGCTCAGTTTGGCAAACCCGAGGCGGCCGGCGACATCCATCGCCCGGACCACAAACTCGTGCGGGGTGCGGGCATCGGCGGTGATGATGAACGGCAGCGAATTGTCGCCCTCTGCCAGCTCCCGCACGCCTCGCTCCAGGGTCTCCCGGCGGTTGTTCACCAGACTCTTGTCGTTAAGCAGGTACTGACCCTCGGCATTGATCACCACATCGATCTGCCGAACTTCCACCGTCGACACCGGCTCGCCGCTGGCTTCGGGCAGTTCCACCTGCAGGTGGCTCTCACGGGTGAAGGTGGTCGATACCATGAAGAAAATCAGCAGCAGGAACACCACATCGATCAGTGGCGTCAGGTCGACCGAGACTTCCTGACTTCGTTGGCGCTTGAACTT
>JBPEXK010000335.1:0-5877 GCA_052031745.1 Marinobacter sp.
TCCGGTGCCGACGCGCCGGCCGTGACACCGACAGCGGTCTTGCCGGACAGCCACTCAGGATCGATCTGGGCCGCCTCATCAATCAGGTAGGCCGGCGTACCCATGCGCTCCGCCAGCTCCCGAAGTCGGTTGGAATTGGAACTGTTAGGGGAGCCCACCACCAGCATCAAATCACAGTCCCCGGCCAGTTGCTTCACAGCGTCCTGGCGGTTCTGGGTGGCGTAGCAGATGTCGTCTTTCCGGGGGCCTTCAATCAGCGGGAACTTTGCCCGCAGGGAGTCGATGACCCGGGCGGTGTCGTCCATCGACAAGGTGGTCTGGGTCACGTAGGACAGCCGGCTGGCGTCTTTGACTTCCAGCTTGGCGACGTCGTCCTCGTCTTCCACCAGATAGATGTCACCGCCGTTGCTGTGATCGTACTGGCCCATGGTGCCTTCCACTTCGGGATGGCCGTGGTGACCAATGAGGATGCACTCCCGGCCGTCGCGGCTGTAGCGCATGACTTCCATGTGCACCTTGGTTACCAGCGGGCAGGTGGCGTCAAACACCTTCAGGCCACGACGGGCAGCCTCATTCTGCACCGCCTGGGACACGCCGTGGGCGCTGAAGATCACCAACTTGTCATCCGGCACCTCGTCCAGCTCGTCCACGAAAATGGCGCCGCGGTTGCGAAGGTTATCCACCACAAACTTGTTGTGGACCACCTCATGGCGCACGTAAATCGGGGCGCCGAACACGTCGAGGGCCCGATTTACGATTTCAATGGCGCGATCTACGCCGGCGCAAAAGCCACGGGGGTTGGCGAGTCGGATCTGCATGCTGGGTTCCCGCTGGTGTTGAATGAGCCGTTGGACGTCAGTGCGTCGGTTTGGCTGGTTCGACGTCGATGATTTCCACGTCAAAGGTCAGTGTACGCCCTGCCAAGGGGTGGTTGAAGTCCACTTCCACTTCGTCCCCTTCCACGCGGCTAACCACGCCGGGCAACTCGCTCTGCCGGGCATCGGCAAAAGAGATCATCACGCCGGGCTCCAGCACCATGTCTGCGCTGAACTCGTGCCGCTTGAAGGTCTGCAGGTTGCTCGGGTTGTGCTGACCGAAGGCTTTCTCCGGCGGCACCTCGTAGCTCTGGCGCTCCCCGGCTTTCATGCCCATCAGGTAGGCCTCGAAATTCTCTGGCAGGTTGTCGTCGCCAATCTCGAGGGTCGCCGGTTCTTTCTCAAAGGTGGAATCAATCACTTCGCCATCAGGCAGTTTCAGGGCGAAATGCAGCTTAACTCGGGTGCCTTTGTCTACGGGTAATTCTTTCATGAGCGTCAGTCACTCCTGTCAGCATCGCCGCCCGAATCGGCCGGCGAGCGAAACGTGTCGATGATCATCATGGCGGCACCGATAGTTATTGCCGTGTCCGCCAGGTTGAAGGCGGGGAAATGCCAGTCCTGCCAGTAAAAATGCAGGAAATCGACAACGTAACCGTGAACCACACGGTCGTAGACGTTGCCCAGGGCGCCGCCGAGAATCAGTACGATGGCAACGGCAGTCCAGGTTTCCTGGGGCTGCAGTTTTCGCAGCCACACCACCAGAACCACACTGACGACCAAAGCCAGGGTCACGAAGAACCAGCGCTGCCAGCCATCGGCGTGGGCCAGAAAACTGAACGCCGCGCCGGTGTTGTGAAGCAGCGTCAGGTTGAACATGGGCACAACCGGCACCGGATCACCATAGGTCAACATGGCCGTGGCCAGCGCCTTGGTGCCGAGATCGAGTACGATCACCAGCACCGCCAGCCACAGCCATTTCAATTTGGAGCCGGTTGCTGCCTCTGCCATGGCGGACTCCATCAGGCGAACGCCCGGGTCTCGCCCGCCCCTTCTACGTTGGTCACGCAGCGGCCACACAGGTCCGGGTACTCAGCGCTGGCACCAACGTCTTCCCGGTGGTGCCAGCAACGCTCACACTTGGCGTGCGCCGCAGGCGTCACCGCCACCCGCAAGCCTTCGTAAGCGGTCAGCTCCGCGTCCCCAGCCTCGGCCACCGGTTTTACCCTGGCTTCCGAGGTAATCAGAACGAAGCGCAGCTCCTCACCCAGGTGCTGCAGGTTGGCGGCCAGGTCGCCCTCGCAGTACAGGGTGACCTCGGCGCTCAGAGAACCTTTGATTTCGCCACGGGCACGGGCGTCTTCCAGGCATTTGTTGACCGCTTCCTTCACGCTGAAGATCTCGCGCCAGTAGTCCCGACCCAGCTCTGCAGTCTCGGGCAGTTCGGTCAGCCCTTCGTACCAGGTTTCATAGAACACCGTGTCGCCCCGCTCGCCGGGCAGGTGCTGCCAGATCTCATCGGCGGTGAAGCTCAGAATCGGTGCGATCCAGCGCACCAGCGCTTCCGCCACATGATAGAGCGCAGTCTGGCACGAACGACGTGTCAGGCTGTCGGCCGGGGTGGTGTACTGGCGATCCTTGATGATGTCCAGATAGAAGCCACCAAGGGTCGCTTCACAGAAGTTGTACACCTTCTGGTAGATGCGCAGGAACGCGTAGTTCTGGTAGTCCTCGTGCAGCTCGTTCTGCAGCCGCAGGGCCCGATCCACCATCCAGCGGTCCAATGCGATCATGTCCTCGGGCGCCACCATGTGCTGGGCCGGATCGAAACCGCTCAGGTTGCTGAGCAGGAAGCGGGAGGTGTTACGAATCCGGCGATAGCCGTCTGCGGTCTGGCGCAGGATGTCCTTGGACACCGTCATCTCACCGCTGTAATCGGTAGCCGCCACCCACAGGCGCAGGATGTCGGCGCCCAGCTCGTTCATCACTTCCTGGGGCGCGATGACATTGCCCAGGGACTTGGACATCTTGTGGCCCTTGCCGTCCACGGTAAAGCCATGGGTCAGCACCTGGCGATACGGCGCCTCGCCGTTCATGGCGATGGCGGTTTTCAGGGACGACTGGAACCAGCCGCGGTGCTGGTCAGACCCTTCCAGGTACATGTCCGCCGGAAACTGCCCAAGTTCGTCCCGAACCCGGAGTACCGAATCATGGGTTACCCCTGAATCAAACCACACGTCCAGGGTGTCGGTGACCTTGTCGTACTGGTCGGCGTCGTCACCCAGCAGGTCGCTCGGTTCCAGGTCGTACCAGGCATCAATGCCGCCCACCTCGATCTGCTTGGCGACCTTCTCGATCAGTTCCTGGGTGTCCGGATGCAGTTCCTGAGTCTCCTTGTGGATAAACAGGGTAATGGGGACACCCCAGGTCCGCTGCCGTGAGATGCACCAGTCCGGAGACTGCTGGAACATGGCCTCGATGCGGTTTTGGCCCCAGGACGGTACCCAGCGCACACCCTTAATCGCCTCAAGCGCATCGGCTCTCAGGTTCTGCTGATCCATGCTGATGAACCACTGCGGCGTAGCGCGGTAGATCAGCGGAGTCTTGGTGCGCCAGCAGTGGGGATAGGAGTGGCGGAATTTTTCCGCACGCACCAGCTTGCCCTCACGCTCCAGGGCCGAGCACACCGGCTCGTCGGCCTTGTACACGTGCACGCCTGCCAGTTCCCCAGCGGCGCTGGTGTAGGTACCGTCGGCCTGCACCAGATTGATGGTGCCAATGTTGTAGGCCTTGCCCACTTCGAAGTCTTCCATACCGTGGTCGGGCGCGGTGTGGACCGCCCCGGTACCCGCGTCGGTAGAGACGTGATCGCCCAGGATCACCGGCACCTGCTTGTCGTAGAACGGATGCTGCAGCGCCAGATGCTCCAGGTCCGCGCCGGCGCAGGTAGCCAGCACTTCGTACTCGTCGACAGCCCAGCGACTCATGATGCCCTCGACCATATCAGCGGACAGGATGACCCGCTCCGGCCCCTGGCCCAGGTCCGCCTGTACCAGGGCGTATTGGAGTTCGGAGTGCAAGGAAACCGCCTGGTTGGCCGGGATGGTCCAGGGGGTGGTGGTCCAGATCACCACGGACACCTCACCCTCACCCTGGTCACTGCCAAACGTGGCCAGAGCCTTGCTTTGATCCACTGCAGTGAAGCGCACGTCGATCTGGGTAGAGGTCTTGTCCTGGTACTCCACCTCGGCTTCTGCCAGTGCGGACTGACCCACCACACTCCAGTACACCGGTTTGTAGCCACGCACCAGGTGACCCTTGGCGACGATCTTGCCAAGGGCGCGGACAATGCCCGCCTCCACTTTCGGGTCCATGGTCAGGTAGGGCTTGTCCCACTCACCCATGACCCCCAAGCGGATGAAATCGGCCTTCTGGCCTTCGATCTGCTTGGCCGCATAGTCGCGACAGGCCTGGCGAAAGGTCTTGTAGTCGACTTTCACTCCGGCCTTGCCAATTTCCTGCTCTACCTTGTGCTCGATGGGCAGACCGTGACAGTCCCAGCCTGGAACGTAGGGCGCGTCGTAGCCCATAAAGCTGCGGGACTTGACGATCATGTCCTTGAGAATCTTGTTGACCGCATGACCAATGTGAATGCTGCCGTTGGCGTAGGGAGGGCCATCGTGAAGCACAAACTTGTCCCGTCCTTCACGCTGTTTGCGCAGATTGCCGTAGACGTCCAGATCCTGCCAGCGCTTGAGCATGTCCGGCTCGCGCTTGGCCAGGTTACCGCGCATGGGAAAGGCGGTTTCCGGCAGATTCAGGGTATGCTTGTAGTCGCTCATGGTCTGTGTGCGTACTCTTTTGGTCAGTATGGGTCAGTAATCAGTAAACTGTGGGGCGCAGCCGCCGGTTTTCAATCCGCGGTCCGCGCAGATCCGTGCTGCGCCAGCCAGGCTCGGGCATCGTCAAAATCGCGGGAAATTTGCTTCTTCAGCGCGTCCACCGAGTCAAACTTGACCTCGTCGCGCAGGGCACCACGGAACACAACGTCAATGTGGCGACCGTAGAGTGTGCCAGTAAAGTCAAACAGGTGCACCTCGAGCGCCGGTTGCTTGCCATCCACGGTTGGACGCAGCCCGATGTTGGCGACACCGTCGTGAGTGGTGCCGTCATCCAGGGTGGCACTCACTACGAACACCCCCTTCAGCGGCGCCATGCGCTTGAACAACAGGTTGGCGGTCGGCGCTCCGATTTCTCGGCCAAGCTGGCGCCCGTACACCACCCGGCCACGGATTCGATACGGATGCCCGAGCAGCGCCTCGGCTTCGTCCAGACGGTTCAAGGCCAGCTGGCCCCGAATCCGGGTGCTGCTGACACGTTCACCATCGATGGTCACCGTGCGGGTGTTTTCCACCGAAAAGCCCTGGTTCTGGCCGGCCTCGCGGAGCAGCATGAAATCTCCGGTGCGATCGCAGCCGAAACGGAAGTCGTCGCCGACAACCAGGTGTTTTACCCCAAGACCGTTGACCAGGACCGCGTCGATAAACTCGCGACTGGTCAAGCGCCGGAACCGGTTGTTGAAGTGCAGGCACAGCACGTAATCGATCCCGGCGGCGGTCAGGGCCTCGAACTTCTGGCGGAAGGACATCAGGCGCGGCGGCGCGTCCTTGCCCTGAAAGAATTCCCGCGGCTGTGGCTCGAACACCATAACCACCGACGGTAGCCCCAGTTCGGCCGCCTTGTCTTTGACCTGCTCCAGGATGGTTCGATGACCGATGTGAACGCCGTCAAAGTTACCGATGGTGGCGACACAGCCGTCCGCCAGCGGAGAGTGCTCCCGCCGGGACAATGCAGTCAGGTTGGTCAGGCCTCGAATCAGACGCATGCAATGCGAACCTTTCAGTTGCCAGCTGGCTTTCAGCGCCCAAGTCTCCAGCTCGCCACCTCGCCTTTGGAGAGGGCCAGGTTCAATCGGTTGGAGGGACACTGGTGAGAAAACGCGCGATTATACCTTACCTGTGGCGGAAATGCCTTACTCGGACCCCGGTCAGCGCCAGCGCCA
>JBPEXK010000336.1:0-5963 GCA_052031745.1 Marinobacter sp.
CTGATCAGTTACGCGGCCCGAATCCAGGATCAGGATGTCCAGCGCGAACTGCTGTTGTTCTACCTGAACTGCTCACCGGTTATCCAGGAATTCCTCCGTTCCGAAACCACCCTGGGCGACGGAAACTTTCCGTTCGGGTAAACACTTAGCTGCGGAAGCTGAGAACCAATCGAAAAATTAGCCTCTTAACCAACTGTAAAGTAACTACACAGTTCGGTTGTTGTATACTGCTGCGCCTACTATCTTCAAATACAGTCACATTGGCCGTGGTACCGACCAAGGATACGGCCTGAAACTGCCGGCGCAGGGGAGTTCAATGGGTTTTAAACAGATTCGGGCTTGGTTTCCTCAACCAAAGGCCTTGCTGACTGTCGGCGCACTCATCGCGCTCGCCGGCTGCTCATCGGATCGCTACTTCATGGTTCCCAAGGAAGATCTGGGCGAATTAAGCACGTCGGTTCAGACCCAACGGGCGACGCTGGTCACCATGGAGAACAACGCTCAGGTCCGCCATGAGCAGTTGATGGTAAAACAGGACGCCACCAAGGATTCCATCATCGAGGCCATTCGGACCCAGGTCGAGAAGCCCAGCTGCCCGCCGATGCCCGCCCCCACCGTTTGCCCCAAGATCGATAATTCGCAAGGCCAGGCCGCACGCCTCAAAGGCAAGCTGATAGTCGGTGAGGTTGAAAACATCTACTTGGCCGATCCGGAACTGGTGTTCAGTGCCCGCATCGATAGCGGCGCCGAGACCTCTTCCGTGGACGCCCGCAACATCACCCGCTTCGAGCGCGATGGCAGCAACTGGGTCCGCTTCGATATCCCGGTCCCGGAGTCCGACAAGCTGATCACCCTGGAGAAGGAAATTGTGCGGCGCGTTCGCGTCACCCAGGCCGCAGCCGATGACCCAGAGCGCCGCGTAGTGGTCGAACTGCAGTTTGCGATCGGCAATCACGAGCAGGTGGCGGAGTTCACCCTCACCGACCGGAACGACCTCGAGCACCAGGTACTGATCGGGCGCAACGTTCTCCGTGACGTGATGCTCATTGATGTTGGCCGTGAATTCGCCACCAAACTACCGGACGCCATCGCCAAGAACAGGAAAGACTCGTGAAGCCTCGCTCTCGCCTCCCGTTTTACATTGCCGTTGTCCTGCTGATCGCCGCCGGCGTTTCGCTGGCTATCTGGCGCCATGTGGAGCTGGGTATTCCCTGGCTCACCGGCGAGCAGCGACCGGTCTGGATGATCGAAGCCCGAATCGATTTCGACGCCGATAACAACGCCGTGCAGGCCAGCCTGAATGTGCCGGACCAGCCGCCCGGTTTTCGCATCCTGAGCGAGCAGGCGGCATCGCCCGGTTACGGCTTCTCGATCATCGACAAATCCGGCAACCGCACCGCGGAATGGACCAAACGCGACGTGTCCGGTCCACAGACCCTGTACTTCAAGGCCCAGTTCATTCCGGACGAGACCGCACTGGGCCGTATCCCGGCGACTGAACCCAAGGCTCGCAAGGTGTTCTGGGAAGAGCCCCAGGCCACTGCCGTGCGTGAAATTTTGGCTCAGGCCAAGGCCCGCTCCAGCTCACCCCCGAGCATGACCCGGGAGCTGATTCGCCTTATGCAGCCGGATACCCGCACCCAAAACACCACCTTACTGGTGGCCGAGGAGGACTACCTCGACCTGCTGGTGGACATGTTGAACCACTCCGGTATTCCGGCCCGCACCGCCGATGGCCTGAAACTGGAAGACGCCCGGCGTCGCCAGTCCCTGAACCCGTTCCTGCAGATCTACGACGGCGAACGCTGGCTCACCTTCGACCCCAACACCGCCGAGCAAGGCGTGCCGGAAAGACTGCTGCTCTGGCGCCAGGGCTCGGCCTCGTTGCTGGACGTGGTCGGCGGCGACAATTCGGAAGTCAGCTTCTCCATGCTGCGCCAGACGGTGCCGGCCCTGCAGCTGGCGACCATGGACGTGGAGTCGAATGGGCTGGGCTTCCTCAGCTTCTACGAGCTGCCGATCGAAGAACAGAGCATGTTCCGAATGCTCCTGCTGCTGCCCCTGGGCGCCCTCGTGGTGGCCTTCATGCGCATCGTGATTGGCATTCGCACCTCCGGCACCTTCATGCCGGTACTGATTGCCGTTGCCTTCGTACAGACCACTCTGGTGCCGGGCCTGATAGCCTTCCTGTCGGTGGTGTCCATCGGCCTGGTGATGCGGGGCTACCTGTCCAGCCTGAACCTGTTGCTGGTGTCGCGCATATCGGCCCTGATCATCCTGGTCATCTTCATCACCGCCGGCCTGAGCATCATCGGCTACCAGATGGGCTTTAACACCGGCATGACCGTTACCTTCTTCCCGATGGTCATCATCGCCTGGACCATTGAGCGCATGTCCATCCTGTGGGAGGAGGAAGGCGCCCACGAGGTGATGATTCAGGGCGCAGGCAGCCTGTTCGTGGCGATCCTGGCCTACCTGCTGATGAGCACGCCCCTGGCTGGCCATCTCACCTTCAACTTCCCCGAGCTGCACTTTGCCATTCTCGGCCTGATTCTGCTCATGGGGCAGTACACCGGTTACAAACTGAGCGAACTCAAGCGGTTCACGCCCATGAGGGCCTACGACTGACATGGAGTGGATATCACCTCGACGTCTGAACCGGCTGGGAATGCTCAACATGAATCGGCGCAATGTGGACTACATTGCCCGATACAACGAGCGCTCATCCTACCCGCTGGTGGACAACAAGCTGAAAACCAAGCTGGCCGTGGCCGAGTACGGCGTGAAGACTCCCCGCCTGCTGCAGGTGGTGCGGCAACAGCACGAGATCTCCCATTTCCGCGAGATGGCCGAGGACCTCGGCGGCTTTGCCATCAAACCGGCGAAAGGCTCTGGCGGCAAAGGCATCACGGTGATTACCGGCCGCGATGAGGAGGAATACATCAAGGCGTCCGGTGCGCGCATCAATGCGCCCGACCTTGAGCGTCACCTCACTAATATACTGGCCGGCCTCTACTCCTTGGCGGGCAGCCCGGATGTCGCCATTATCGAAAACCTGGTGGAGTCTGACCCTTCCCTGGCCAAGTACTCCTACCAGGGCGTCCCAGACATCCGCATCGTGGTGTTCCAGGGCTACCCGGTGATGGCCATGCTACGCCTGGCCACCAAGGACTCCGACGGCAAGGCGAACCTGCACCAGGGCGCCGTGGGGGTTGGCCTGGACATCGGCACCGGCAAAAGCCTGAACGCGGTGCAGTTCAACCGGCCGATCACCCTGCATCCGGATACCGGCCTCGCCCTGGAAAACATCGACATCGACGCCTGGGATGAAATGCTGGAGATGGCAGCGCGCTGCTTCGAGGCCACCGGCCTTGGCTACATGGGCGTGGATCTGGTGGTCGATGCCAAGGAAGGACCGCTGCTGCTGGAGCTGAACGCCCGGCCAGGACTGGCCATCCAGATGGCGAACGGCCGGGGCCTGCTGCCCAGGCTGCGCAAGATTGAAAGCCTTAAACGCCCGCACTTCCACCCGAGGGAACGGGCCAAGTACGCCATGGAAGCCTTCGGCGCACTCTAACCCAGTCAACAAATCGCGGACGAAAAAAAACCGGGGCCAAGGCCCCGTTTTTTTTGTGCTTACCTACTGGCGCTATTACAGCTCGCCTTTAGCGATCAGCAACTTGCGCTCATGGGTCAGGCCCTTCAACAGGCCCCACGTCATGATCAGCAGGATCGCCGTGAACGGCAAGCCGGCACTGATGGCGGTTGCCTGAATAGCGCCCAGGGCGTCTTCACCGCCGCCAAAGATCAAGGCCGCAGCAATGGCACCTTCCATCACCACCCAGAATACACGCTGGGCAGTCGGGGCGTCGGTCTTACCACCGGCAGTGATGCTATCGATCACCAGGGAACCGGAGTCGGAGGATGTCACGAAGAACACCAGAACCAGCACGATGCCGACGAAGGAGATAATGCCGGTCAGCGGCAGGTTGGTGAACATCTGGAACATCGCCAGAGACACGTCGGTCAGGCCGTCTGAAGCCAGGGCGCCGATACCGTTCTGGATCTGTTCAAGTGCGGTACCGCCGAAGGCGCTCATCCATACCACGGTGATCACAGTCGGCACGATCAGTACTGCCGTTACGAACTCGCGCACGGTGCGGCCGCGGGAAACCCGGGCGATGAACATACCAACGAACGGTGACCAGGAAATCCACCAGGCCCAGTAGAACACGGTCCAGCCCTGGAACCAGGCTTCGTCTTCACGACCGAACGGATTACTGAAGCCAACCACGTTGCCCACGTAACTGGAAGAGGTGACCCAGAGGGTTTCCAGCACAGTCATGGTCGGACCGGCAAAGATGATGAAGAACAGCAACAGGCCGGCGAGGCTCATGTTGATGTTACTCAGAACTTTTACGCCACCATCAAGACCACGCAATACCGAGATCAGCGCGACGGCGGTAACGCCCACGATGATGGCCATCTGCACGTTGATACCGGCGGACATGTCGAACAGGTAGCTCAAACCGGAAGCCGCCTGCTGGGCACCAAAGCCGAGGGAGGTGGCAAGACCAAAGATGGTGGCAACAACAGCCAACACATCAATGATGTGACCAGGCCATCCCCACACCTTGTCCTTCAACAGCGGGAAGAAGGCAGACCGGATGGTAAGCGGCATGTTCTTGTTGTAGGCGAAGAACGCCAGCGAGAGAGCAACCACGGCGTAAATGGCCCAGGGGTGCAGACCCCAGTGGAACATGGTGGCGCCCATGGCAAGATCTGCCGCTTCCGGCGTGTTGGCCTCAACGTTGAACGGAGTCTCGTACCAACCGGTGTAGTAGGCGGTAGGCTCCGCCACCGCCCAGAACATCAGGCCGATGCCCATGCCTGCTGCGAACAGCATGGCAAACCAGGACAACGTCGAGAACTCAGGCTTGGCATCCATCCCGCCAATGCGGATCTTGCCCACCGGCATGAAGATCAATGCCAGGCACACAATCACAAAGATGTTGGCACTTAGGAGAAAGAACCAGTCAAAGGTGGCAATGATGTCCCACTTCGCACCGTCCAGAAGCGACTTGGCTTCGGACGGGAAGATCAGGGTTCCCACCACAAATAGCACCACCAGTATTGCCGTAATCGGGAATACCGGCGCATGAAGATCGAGGCCGAAAGGATTGATATTATCCTGGCCTGCGACGTAATCCGTCTGATATTCGTCTTTCACTACCTCGCCCACGTTTGGCGCCTCCTGATATGGAAAGTCTTGTTGGGAATCGGTATTCAAACGTTACAAGCGCGTCATGATAATGTTTTGAACTCAAAACATCAAAAGCGCGGCGCACTACGGCATCCTCACTCAATATAGACCAAAATTCGGTACTTACACGCTCCACGCTTCGCCAACGGCTACAGATCTGAAGGTGTATCATTACACTACTGCAGATTCTGAATTTTCACGGCCGACATGCACCCACTGAGACAGTCATGCAAAAAACAACCACGTTTCCAGTACGTTATGCCGCCTATGCCCTGAGCATCCTGGGCTTTGTCGCGTCCCTCGTGCTTACACTGCTAATCGAGACCAGCGTCCTTTTTCCCATTGGCTTCGGTGCCCTCGCCCTGCTCGGCACGTACGACCTGCTGCAGAGAAAACACACGGTCAGCCGTAACTACCCTATCCTGGCCAACATCCGCTATCTCCTTGAGTCCATTGGCCCTGAAATACGACAGTACTTCATCCAGTCGGACACGGAAGAGCGGCCCTTCTCCCGGGAGCAACGGGCGGTCATCTACCAACGGGCGAAAAATGTCCTGGATAAGCGTCCCTTCGGCTCACAACTGAACATGTACGAAGAAGGTTTCGAATGGATGAATCATTCGATGACGCCAACCCGCCTGGAGGCCAGCGATTTTCGCATCCTGATCGGCAAACACTGCCCCAAGCCCTACAGCGCCAG
>JBPEXK010000337.1:0-2618 GCA_052031745.1 Marinobacter sp.
ACACCCTGGGTGTCCAGCGTTCCGCGAACAGTGTGATAGCGCACACCCGGAAGGTCCTTTACACGACCGCCACGGATCAGCACAACACTGTGCTCCTGAAGGTTGTGACCTTCACCACCAATGTAAGAGGAAACCTCGTAGCCGTTGGTCAGACGAACACGGCACACTTTACGCAGTGCTGAGTTCGGCTTCTTCGGCGTTGTGGTGTACACACGAGTGCACACACCACGGCGCTGAGGGCAGGCCTGGAGAGCAGGAACGTCGCTCTTGGCTACCTTGCGCTTACGAGGCTTACGCACCAACTGATTAATCGTTGCCATGTAAGCAAACTCCAAAAAACCATATCAATGAAACTTACCCCCTAGACAGGGGGTAAAATTTAAGGGACGCAAGTGTAAGCCTGCGCCCCTGGACAGTCAAGATGACTGGTCTCTTTTTAACCACCCGCCGGGTAGGTAACTACCCGGAGGTGGCGCACCGCCCCAACTCAGCTTTCGCGGTTGAGCTCGGCACTCAGAGCTTCTTCGACGTCGGCCGCGGTCACGCCCTGGGCTTCCAGGTCGCGCTTGCGACGACGCTCGTTGTGGTACGCCAGACCGGTACCGGCCGGGATCAGTCGACCCACCACCACGTTTTCCTTCAGACCGCGCAGGTAATCGCGCTTGCCGGTGACCGCACCCTCGGTAAGAACCCGAGTGGTCTCCTGGAACGACGCCGCCGAAATGAACGACTCGGTTGCCAGGGAGGCCTTGGTGATACCCAGCAGCAGGCGATCGAACCGCGCCGGCTCCTTGTCGGCCGTGTTGGCATTCTCGTTCTCTTCCAGCACCTGGGTGATTTCCACCTGGTCACCGGACAGCAGCGAGGTGTCGCCCGGATCGGTGATTTCCACCTTCCGGAGCATCTGGCGCACGATAACCTCGATGTGTTTATCGTTGATGACAACACCCTGCAGACGGTAAACGTCCTGGATTTCATTGGTGATGTACTTCGCCAGTTCCACCACGCCCAGCAGACGCAGAATGTCGTGCGGGTTGGACGGACCGTCGGAGATTACCTCGCCCTTCTCAACAGTTTCGCCTTCGAACACGTTGAGCTGACGATGCTTGGGAATCAGCACCTCGTAGGCATCACCATCTTTCGGGGTGATGACCAGGCGCTTCTTGCCCTTGGTTTCCTTGCCGAAGGACACCATGCCGCTGATTTCCGCCAGGATGGACGACTCTTTCGGGCGACGGGCCTCGAACAGGTCGGCAACCCGCGGCAGACCACCGGTGATGTCCCGGGTCTTCGAGCTTTCCTGCGGAATCCGGGCAACCACGTCACCCAGCTCGATCCGTGCGCCGTTGGCCATGGTCACCAGGGCGTTGGCCGGCAGGAAGTAGATCGCGGCGCCGCCACCCGGCAGCTCCACATCGTTGCCACTGGCGTCGAGCATCTGGATCGCCGGACGGATGTCCTTACCTGCAGCCGGACGCTCTTTCGGGTCGATCACTTCCATGGTCGACAGGCCAGTCAGCTCGTCGGTCTGAGTCCGGACGGTAATGCCCTGATCCATGTTGACGAACTTCGCGGTGCCTTCGGCTTCGGCAATGATCGGGTGAGTGTGCGGATCCCACTTGGCAACCACCACACCGGCTTCGACGGCATCGCCGTGCTTGACCGACAGGACGGCGCCGTACGGCAGCTTGTACCACTCGCGCTCACGACCCTGCTCGTCGGCAATGGCCAGTGCGGAGGAGCGGGATACCACAACCAGGGAGCCATCGTTCTTCTCGATCGACTTCAGGTTGTGCAGACGAACGGTGCCGCCGTGCTTGACCTGAATATTGTCAACCGCGGAGGCCCGGCTTGCCGCGCCACCGATGTGGAAGGTCCGCATGGTCAGCTGGGTGCCCGGCTCACCGATCGACTGGGCGGCGATGACGCCCACGGCCTCACCCACGTTGACCTGATGGCCACGGGCCAGGTCACGGCCGTAACACTTGGAGCAGATACCGTGGCGAGTCTCACAGGTAATCGCGGAGCGTACCCAAACCTCGTCCACACCGGCGCGCTCCAGCGCTTCGACGGTTTTCTCGTCAAGCAGGGTGCCGGCCGGAACAACGGCGTTGTCCTTATCGGTCGGGGTGAAGGCATCGCGCGCCGTTACCCGACCCAGAACACGGTCGCCCAGCGGTACCACGACGTCGCCGCCTTCGATGTGCGGCGTCATCAGCAGACCTTCGTCGGTACCACAGTCTTCCTCGGTGACCACCAGGTCCTGGGACACGTCGACCAGACGACGGGTCAGGTAACCGGAGTTCGCGGTCTTCAGGGCGGTATCGGCCAGACCCTTACGAGCACCGTGGGTGGAGATGAAGTACTGGAGTACGTTCAGACCCTCACGGAAGTTCGCGGTGATCGGCGTCTCGATGATGGAACCGTCCGGCTTGGCCATCAGGCCCCGCATACCGGCGAGCTGACGGATCTGGGCCGCGGAACCCCGGGCGCCGGAGTCGGCCATCATGTACACCGAGTTGAACGACTCCTGCATCAGGTCTTCGCCGTCCTCACCCTTGACCGGCTGGCCGTCAGGTCCGATGACCTGCTCTTTCGCCAGACGTTCCATCATGGCC
>JBPEXK010000338.1:0-6964 GCA_052031745.1 Marinobacter sp.
CCCAATGCCGACCATTCACGTATATCGGCACCGACAGGTCGTGCATGATTTCCCCGGTATCGCGCCGATAGGTTTGCAGCAGCATGTCCTGAGTGTGACTGCCACAGCGAATGCCGGTGCGATCGTTGAACAGCCGCTTGCTGCGGCTTTTCACCAGATCCACGTCCGCATCCCCCGTGGGCGCATGGGCAAAATCCCGGTTGTGGGTGGGCACGTAACCGTCGGGGGCAGCGCAAATAGCAAACACCAGGGCCTCGTGGGAGCGCTTCACCCGCTCCTGGATATCCGGTAAGACCTGATCGGTAAAGGCATCGAAGCGACTGGCATACTTGGTCGGTTGAGTATTGGGGATAGCCTCGCGCTGGCGATCGAACAGCGCCTGCTCCGACACCTTGCCCTCCTGAATCGCCCGTTCGAACAGCTGCCCGATCTGCTCCGCGCCGGCCTTGGCCTGATCGTAGAAAAACCGATGGTAGCTGGCCTCACTGTTGCGGGCGAAGGCGGCGTTCGCCTGTTCCGCCAGCTCCATTAACTTGGCGGCCTGACCGGCCAGGGACGACACACTGTCGTCGCTCTCGCCAATCTGGTCCCGCACCGTCTCGATGCCGGCAAACACCTGCTCCAGACTTTGCTCGTTGTTCTGATCGATTTCCGCGATACGTGCTACCTGCTGCTGCACCCGATCGGATTGCTCACGGATCTGATCCAGTCGCTCACCCACGCTCTCCACCGAGGCCAGACCCTCTTCGACACTCTGGGCCAGCGCCTCGATGCGGCTGACGATAACACTGGTACCGGAACGGATCTCCTGCAGGGTTTCTGCCACCTCGCCGGTGGCCTGGGCGGTGCGACCGGCGAGCTGGCGCACCTCGTCCGCCACCACCGCGAAACCACGGCCCTGGTCTCCGGCCCGTGCCGCTTCAATGGCGGCATTCAGCGCCAGCAGGTTGGTCTGCTCGGCGATGCCCTGAATGGTGCTGGTCACGCCCTGGATCTTGTTGGACTTGTCGTTCAAATCCTGAATCAGCTGCAGGTTCTCACCGGACTGCTGGTGCACCAGCCGAACCCGGCCAATGGCCTCGGTCAGGGCCTCGCGACCTTCGGCGCTGGTGACGCTGGCCTGGTGCGCCATGGTGGCCGCCTCGGTGGCCTGGGCCGAGGATTCACTGACGGTCTCGGTGATTCGACCGGCGTGATCCGCCATCTGCCCGGTTTCCTGCACCTGCCGGTCCAACCGGAGCTTGAGCTGATCCGCAGCAAAGGACACCTGGGCCGCCGAAATGGCGTTCTGGTCGGCACTGTCGGCGAGGGTTTGCAACAGGGCCCGGCCAGCCTGGGCGTGGGCCAGCAGCTCCGGGCATTGACGCCGTAACGGATGGTTCTCAGGCAGGGAATCGTCGTTGAGGGCGCTGAGATTGCGTTCGATGGGCTCCAACACCCGCACGATAAAGTAGCCACAGGCCAGTGCCAGTCCACCAATCAAACCGATCAGCACTGACGCGGGCGACAACCCCAGCACCGGTGACAGCGCCAGTCCGGCAATGGCCGCACCGGCTGCGATTGTCACGCCCCAAAGAATCGAAGTTCGTTCGAGTAATGCCATAACAACCTCAGGATTATTGTTTTTGTCTGTCGTTCTTGGTCAAAAGGCCATGCCAAAGCATAAAGAATCCGCTCAGGGGAAACCGTCATACTTTGGTGCATCTTACAAGTATCGGCCGGTTTTTTCGGCGCTAAAACGAAAAAAACCGCCCGGCGGCCTGGCCCAGAGTTTCGGCCAGACCGCCGGGCGGCGGGAGCTGTTCTCGACAGTCCGGCTTAGGCGCCGACCACACCACCGTCGTCGCGGGTGACGATCACCGTGGCATCCCGGGGATGATCGCCCTCGGTGCCAAAGGGCCAGTTGGCGTCTGGATGCTGGATGTTCACGAACATGGTCTTCACATCCGGCGTGGTCACCACGCCCGTCACCTCGCAGCCGACCGGGCCGACGAAGAAGCGCTTGATCTCACGGGTGACCGGGTTGGCCGCCAGCATCATGTTGTTCTGGTACGGCTCGGCGTCGGAACCGTCGGTCTGGATCCACAGCCGGCCGTTGTAGTCGAACCACAGGCCGTCGGGGCTGTTGAAGTGGTTGTCGTCGCTCAGGGTAACCACGGCCTGACCATCCACTACGGTTTCCGTGCCCTGCTCGCCGGCAAACACGAAGATGTCCCATTCGAACGAAGTGGCCCCGTGGTCGCCGCCGGCTTCGGTCCAGCGAATGATGTGGCCAGTCAGGTTAGCAGCCTGGGGGTTGGCCGCGTCGGTCTGGTCTTCGGTGCGCCTGGAGTTGTTGGTCAGGGTGAAATAGACCTCGCCGGTGTTGGGGTCTACCGCGCCCCACTCCGGCCGGTCCATCGGGGTCGCGCCGGCGATGTCGGCGGCCAGGCGGGTGTTCAGCAGCACGTCGGCCTGGTCGGCAAAGCCGTCAAAACTGATATCGCCCACCATGTTGCCATTGGCCGCCGCCACCTTGGCGGCAAAGTCGGCATCGTCCAGAGACAGGGACAGCCATTCGCCGGAGCCGTCGTCGTTGAACTTGGCCACGTAGAGGGTGCCCTCGTCCAGCAGGTAGCCACCGGCAGTCGCCGCCGAGTAGGGTTTGGACGACACGAACTTGTAGATGTACTCGAAGCGGGAGTCGTCACCGGAGTAACACACCACCGGCTGGCCCTCTTTCACCGGGGCGAAGATTACGCCTTCGTGGCCGAAACGGCCCAGGGCGGTGCGCTTCTGGGGTTTGGCTTCCGGGGTGAACGGATCGATTTCCACCATGTAGCCAAAGGTGTTGGCTTCGTTGCGGTAATCGTCGGCGGCAGTGAGACCGGTCTCGCTGACGTTGAAGCGGACATAGGCATCGGCGCCGTTGTCGGCCAGCTCCCAGTCGTAGCGGCTGGTGCCGTCAACGCCGTGACGGGTCTGTTCCCGCGGCGGGTTGGCGTCACTGTTGGCGAAGTAGCCATGCCAGTTTTCTTCCGCGGCCAGGTAGGTGCCCCAGGGTGTCGGCCCCATGGAACAGTTATTCAGGGTGCCTCGGGTCTCCGTGCCGTCGGGGCTGTACTTGGTAACCAGCTTGGCGTTGCCGCGAACCGGGCCACGAATGTCCATTTCGGTGCCGCCGGTGATGCGGCGGTTGAACGGGCTACCGAATACCACGTCCCAGGCACCGGCGCTGTCACGTTTGATATGTACCACGGAGACACCGTGGGCGGCGATTTCCTTGCGCACCTCATCGGCTGGACGCTCGCCGCTGACGTAGGTGGCGCCATTCGGATGCAGGGCATCCTGGTTGATGTACTCGTGATTCATCACCAGCAGGCCCTCGGTGGAACTGTTGCCACCGGCCTTCAGGTCAATCGGGAAGAAGTGCAGGCCGTCGTGGTGCATGCCCACCTGCTGCTCCTGATCCGCGCCACTGTTGGAGGCGTCGGCCTGGAACGCCGGGTAGGAACCGGTGATCGGTGTGCCCCAGGGCAGGAACGGCGTCGCGGAGTAGCCCTCCGGCACCACCACCTGGTTGGCCGAAGACACGGGTACGGCCTTGAAGCCCAGCTCGGTCTGCGCGGTGGCGGCTGCGCCGGTGTCGTCGTCATCGTCGTCACTGGTGCAGCCAGCCAGGGTCACGCCCATGATGCTGGCGAGGGCCGCACCCACGGTGCCTTTCATCACGGCGCGACGTTGCAACCGAGCTGCCAGCACCTGCTGGAAGGGGTTGTTGTCGGTCTGGTTAACCACCGGTTCGTAGTTGGGGTCCAGGTACTTCGGATCAAGATCGTGCTTGGCCATTGTTCCCTCTCTTATCAGAACGGACGTTCGTTATTGAGGGGCCAGTTTCGACAGGAATTGTGACAGCGAGGAAACAGCATTAAGTCGAAACGGTTACTGTTTTTTGACAGCTGTTCCGCTGGATCGACTCAGGGCGGGCGCTTTCGTTCGGACACAAAAAAGCCGGCACAGAGGCTGTCTGTGCCGGCCGGTGCGTACGGATTACTGAGTGGCTTCTTCGTAGCCTTCTTCGATGGCTTCGCCAGCTTCTTCCGCTGCTTCACCCACTTCCTCGGCGGTGTCGTCAACGGCGTCCTTGGTCTGCTCCCAGGCAGACTGGTCGGTGGCGTCCTCGTAGGCGTTCTCAGTGGCGTCAGCGGCGTCGTCCATCATTTCCTCGGCGTTGTCCGCGGCCTGGTCAAAGTCCGCGCCTTCGTCCTCGGAGCTGCAGGCAGCCAGACCCAAAGCCATGGCAAACGCCAGTGCGCCCAGTGTGAACTTCTTCATAACCATTCCCTCCGTTGGTCAGTGGTAATTCCAATTCAGGTTACGGTTACACTTCGTCACATACAATTACTCAATGATTACTGTTTGGTTACTAATGACTGGCGGCCAAGACCCGGCCATCCCAGGTGATCACGTGGTCCAGGCTGATCATGTTGCCTCGGCCCAGCAACACATAGTCGTGGCCGGCCCGGCTGAACAGGTCCCGGACAACATCGTGCACCATCTGGATTTGTCCGGCGCTGTCGCGATAGACCACCTCCGCCAGCCGTCCAGAGCTCAGGTATTCCCGCAACATTCCGTGCACAGACATATGCATGGCCGCAGAGGGCGCATTCGGTAGTGCCATGGCTGATCCATCCTTGTGGTTGAGTGTTTGGTTGTTATTGCTTTACCCAACTATGCCGAGACGCATCCGCAGCGGCGGATGTTTGCAGTCTGGTTCACGGAGATGGTTTTCGCCACTGGCGGGCCGTTAACCCAACCCGCCGTGGCAGTGGTCGCGGTGGCTCTGGATCAGAACCACTCGGCCTTCATGGCCAGGCAGGTATCGTCCTGGTTTTTCAACAGCACCAGATCCTGGGCCACGGTGGGCAGTTCCCAGTGGAAGAAGTACTGGGCAGCCTGCATCTTGCCCTGGTAAAAGTTGCGTTCGTCCTCGTTACTGGCCTCGGCCAGCGCCTTTTCCGCCGCGTTGGCCTGGCGCAGCCACATCCAGGACACGATGATGTGGCCGAACAGGTGCAGGTAACAGGAGGCGTTCGCGAGGACCTTGTCGGGGTTTTCGCTCATCAATGATTTGCCCAGGCTCTGGGTTACTTTTACCGCCTGCTGCAAGGTTTCACTCAGCGACAGCGCCCACTGCTGGCACCGGTCCGAGGTGGCCGCCTCAAGGTCGGCCTGCATCTCCTGCATCAGCAGCTGCAGTCCGTGGCTCTGGTCCTGCCAGATCTTGCGGCCGAGCAGATCCAGAGCCTGGATACCGTTGGTGCCTTCGTGAATCGGGTTCAGCCGGTTATCGCGCCAGCACTGCTCCACCGGGTACTCCCGGGTATAGCCGGCGCCGCCATACACCTGGATCGCCAGGTCGTTGGCCTTGGGGCCGTATTCCGAGGGCCAGGCCTTGATCACCGGGGTCAGCAGGTCCAGCAGCTTGCCAGCCTCCAGGCGCTTTTGTTCGTCCGGGTGGGTGTGCTGGTCGTCCATCAATCGGGCTCCGTACAGGCACAGGGCCAGGCCACCCTCGCTGTAGGCTTTCTGGGCCAACAGCATGCGGCGAACATCGGCATGCTCGATGATCGGTACTTGCGGCGCCTCTGGGTTCTTCTCCGACGGCTTGCGGCCCTGCAGTCGATCCTTGGCGTACTCCAGGCTGTGCATGTAGCCCCGATAGCCAATCACCGCGGCACCGAAACCAACGCCAACACGGGCTTCGTTCATCATCTGGAACATGTACTTGAGGCCCTGGTGCGGCTCACCCACCAGGTAACCGTGGCAGGGCGCATCGTCACCGAAGCTCAGGGCCGTGGAAGTGGTGCCCCGGTAGCCCAGCTTGTGGATCAAGCCGGCCAGACTCACACCGTTGCGTTCCGTGGCGTTGCCCTCGTCGTCCACCAGGAACTTGGGCACGATGAACAGCGAAATGCCTTTAACACCCGCCGGCGCGCCTTTGATCTTGGCCAGCACCATGTGCACGATGTTTTCGGTCAGCGATTGCTCGCCACCGGAGATGTAAATCTTGGCGCCTTTGATCAGGTAGTGGCCGTCGTCGGTGGGGGTGGCCGAGGTGCGAATGTCCGCCAGGGACGAGCCGGCATGGGGTTCGGTCAGTGCCATGGTGCCGGTGAACCGGCCGGACAGCATGTGCGGCAGGAAGGTGTCCTGCTGCTTCTGGTCGCCGAACACGCGGATCAGGTTGGCGGCGGCGGTGGTCAGGAACGGGTAGCCGGCGGTGCCGGGATTGGCGGCGGTGAAGAAGCCGTTGCACGCGGCCATCACCGATTCCGGCAGCTGCATGCCGCCCAGCTCGTAGTCGTAGCGCCCGGCAATGAAGCCGGCCTCGGCGTAGGCGTCGAAGGCTTCTTTCACTTGCGGCAGCATTTCCACGGCGCCGTTGACGAACTTGGGTTCGTCTTTATCGGCGGCGCTGTTGTGGGTGGCAAACTTGTCCCGGGCGATGCGGTCAGCGGTTTCGACCACGGCATCGAAGGTGTCGCGGCTGTGCTCGCTGAAGCGCTCGCGTTCAGTCAGGGCCTCGGTATCAAGGACTTCGTAAAGTTGGAACGCCAGGTCCCGGCGGTCAATCAGGGTGTCGGTCATTGTGCTTCTCCTCGTAATTGGCCACAGAGTGTCACAGCCGCAAGGGTTAGAAAACCGGCATTTATGACATAATATTGGCCAATACCGCCATTTAATCGGCCGACCGGTTGCCGCTATGGCTGGCCTCTCCGGGACACGCGGTGGATACATCCGTGTAGCTTGTGTGCAGCGTCCATGCTGCACACAGTCCCGGAGAGGCCAGCCACACCGCCAACCTACCTGCAGAGGCAGCCATGTACAGCGTGTCAGTGATAGGTTTTGACGGCGCTCTTGCCAGCGCCATTACCGGAATCATCGATCTGTTCCGCCTTGCCGGGGTGACGTGGGCGCGTAT
>JBPEXK010000339.1:0-7786 GCA_052031745.1 Marinobacter sp.
GTCCGTCTCGCCCTGCCGCAGCGCCGCTTCCGAGGCCTGGAATGCGATCGAACCGTCATGGGCGTTGCTGGCCATTCGCTCCTGGAGGATGGAGCTTTCCATTCCGCCAACGGCAAGCAACGAGATCAGCAAGAGCATGACCAGGGCAACGATGAGAGTTGCTCCGCGCTCTTTTTTAATGGGTGCTTTAGACGATGTCATGGTCATGGTCAGTGCCTACATTCTTGTTCGGAGTGCCGTTGTGCCAACGGAAGTAATTCGCGCTCTGCGATCGGCATTGTTGCCCTGCTCAACCTGACTGCCCAGCATGTCGAAGGCGCGCTCATTCGGATCGTCCAGGACCTCGTCCTGGCTTCGGGTCAGCGCCGCGAATCGGAGGCTGACAACCTCATTCCAGTCAGCAACTTGGTCCGCTGGCA
The DNA here is from genome assembly GCA_052031745.1 of Marinobacter sp. Taxonomy (GTDB): domain Bacteria; phylum Pseudomonadota; class Gammaproteobacteria; order Pseudomonadales; family Oleiphilaceae; genus Marinobacter. Next base: position 420 of record JBPEXK010000339.1, read on the forward strand.
GATAATTGTCGGCGGCTGCTGTGCCCCCCGTATCAATTCCATAGAGCACTTGAAGGGTTTCAACGCCAGACACCAGTTCCTGGGGTGGCTGTAACGGCGTCATCAGGCGACGGAATAGCGCCGGTTCGCCGTTGGTGCCTTGGCCAATGTAAAAAGCGGTAGACGTGAATTCATAAACCCGGCTCTGAGGCCCATAGCTAAGGTTGAAGTTGTTGCCATTGTTGCCCGGGTTCACGTTGGCACCGGCCATGACGATCGAGGTTGCATTCGCGTTGTTGGATTTTTGGAAGATTTCGCCTTGGGAGCAGTCTTCTGTCGTGGCCAGAACTACGCGCCCTGCGGGTAGGCCAGTCGAATCGGTTAAGCTCAGTCTGTTGCCCGTTGGGGGAACGGCAGGGTTCATCGGCACATCGATGACGTTCAACGCGTTGACGATGAAGACGTCCGAATTCGTGACGACTGACCCGGCAAGGTCTGCCGGGAGAGCCGCGCCGGCTGTGCCGGAACGCCAACTGCCTGCTGCCGGAGTCGCCATGGCTGCTGCCAGCGTGATGTCGTCGCCTGGCCCTGTGTTGTTGAATTCCCAGCCTTGCACCGCCTGCGCGGCCGGAATCACCGGGCCGGCATTAAGCCGGTTGTCCACCACCTGGTCCAGTGGGCGACCCATTTCCGCCAGGCAGCCAAAGCTGCCGGCGGAACGAATGTCGGGTTTCAGTATGGCGGAGACGAAACGAGCGCTCTCCTGGGCATAAGCCAGGCCGTGGGTCTGGCGGTAGGTCTGGTTGCCGCTCAAGAAGATCTGGGTGGCACCCAGTGTCAGCAGCAAGCCGAGCACCATAGCGATCATCAATTCGATCAATGAGAGACCGCGTTGATTGAACGGCTGCGCCATTTTTGGATAAGGAGTCCGTAAAGAGTGATTCAAATCTCGGTCCTCACGATGACGGGGTTGGCGTCTGGGTCATCCTGGTCCCAGTCGATGGTGACAGTGACAATGTTGCCGTTCACTGCCACGGCGCGCTCGGCTGCTGGTAGCAGGCACGCCAAGCTGTTGTCCCAGGATTGAAGGTCATCATTGGTTACGTTGCCGGTGCCGGGGACAAAGCCGGTCACGCATTGCCCGTTGTTCGCTGCGCCCTGAGCCAGGGCGTAGCCTCCCGGATTGTTTGGGTTGGCACGGATTCGATCCAGCAAATCCTCCGCCAGCAGCACCGCTTGGCTACGGCTTTGGGATTGAGCGTTCATTTGCATGGAAACAACTTGTGTCGAGGCAACCCCCAGAATGCCAATGGCCAGGATCAGAACGGCAACCAGGATTTCAATAAGGCCGATGCCTGCCTGCTGGCGAGGGGAACTTGGCGGAGTCCGTTTCTTAAAGTGGGGAGCGCGCTTGGTCATGGGCAAACTCCAGCATCGGGGTCGATTTCGGTGCGCCCAACCGGGCTGACGGTGACGGTGAGCAGGCGGTCACCGGCAGTGCAGTCACTACGGGTAACCGTGAACGTTTGCGTAGCCTGGGGCACGAGGAAGCCCCGGCGATCAAACACAAGGTCATTCGCCGATGCCGTATAGGTCAGGTTACCGGGATCGTCGAAGCCTCGAATCTGATCGTTGGCACAATCGTTGGCGGCATCGCCGGTGTGAACGCACCAGCCGGATGCCAGGTCGCCATCGGTGCTGAAGGTCACATTGGTACCCCGCTTGATGGCTTCTGCCCTCGCGAAGCGAATCGAGGAAACGAGCACATTGGTTCCTGTGGTCAGACGATTCTCACCAATCAAGGAGGAAAAGCTTGGAAAGGCAACCGTCGCCGCAATGGCGAGGACTACCATGGTGATTATCAGCTCAATCAGCGTAAAGCCTGCAGTATTCTTTAACATGCCTGGTCCCGTTTTTTTGCCCTAGCCTAGTACAGCAAAGCCTTGCCAGTCCTGCACATGGGTGCGCGATAAACGGTCGATGATGCGGCATGAACGGTAGTAACGGTTTCAGTGTGTGATCTGGTTCACGAGTTGGCCGCTCCGGCTGATTTAAGCCACCAATCCGTCAGCCGGTTTGGCAACGCAGAACCGGTCCCCAAGGCAGTTTGATGGTTCCATCTTCGTCCTCATCTTTCAGCACCCGCACGCGCCCGCCAATATTGAGCGCGATGTAGCTGATTTTCGCGGGCGCCTCCACCATCTGACTGCACGCGACAAGGCTGCCGAGGGTCCCGTGACTCATGCCGTTAGCAGCGAGCTGGAAGTATCCCCGGCCTGCAGTCCGCGAGTAGACATGGGCGTGGTGTGGCACTGGCTCAAAAAACCGATGGATCTTGCCACCGTCCGGTCGTTTGTCGTTGTTCTTGTCCATGAACACAGCGATCGGCAAGCTCCAGTCATCGACGCACCTCTGGGCTTCCGACAGAGGGCAAATGGTCGTGAGGCCGCGTTGATCGGTTGCATAGGATCTGGCCACGGCAAACAGCTGCTGGAAGTTGCTGACCATCTGTCTATGCTGGCTGGATCTGATCTGGGAGTGCCATGAATGGCTCGCCATGCCTGCCAGTAACACCAGCAATGCAAGGGCAATAATGAGCTCCACGAGGGTGAAGCCCGCAGAAAATCTTCGGGTAGGCATCGTCCAACGTCCATGTCGGTTAATGTGAGTGCGGCATCACTTCCTGTGATGCCTTGGGCCGAGAGCTTATCAGAGCGCTGGAAGGTGGGAGTGGTAGATGCCTGAATCTGAGACCCGGATCACTCCATGTCCAGTTTCTTGAGGCGATAGCGCAACGCACGGAAGCTAATCCCGAGCCGCTTGGCAGCAGCGGTCTTATTCCAGCGTGTTGCCTCTAGAGCCTTTTCAATGGTCTGCCGCTCAATGTTTTCAAGATAGCTTTCGAGGTCGATCTCGCCCTCCGGGGCCGCGATAGGAGGCGCTTCGCTGGCTCCGTTGGTAGGCTCGGAGACCGTCGGCGTGCCATTACCCAAATGCAGGTCCTCGGGCCCAATGCGGTCGGCATCACACAGGGTGTAAGCACGTTCGAGTATGTTCTCCAGCTCACGCACATTGCCCGGAAAGTCGTACCCTTGCAGAAGCTGGATGGCTTCGGGGGTGAGCAGAGCCGGCTCACACTCATATTCATTGGCGATGCGCTCCAGGATGTGCGACGCCAAAAGCTCAATGTCGGCCGTTCGCTCTCGAAGCGGCGGAACGCCCAGTTCAATCACATTGATTCTATAGAACAGGTCCTGTCGAAAGCTGCCTTCCTGAACCAGCTCGGGCAGATTCTTGTGGGTTGCGCTGAGCACCCGGATGTCCACCGGCACTTCCTTGGTGTCGCCAACCGGTCGCACCGCTTTCTCCTGAATTGCTCGCAGCAGTTTCACCTGCATCGCAAGAGGCAGGTCGGCCACCTCGTCCAGGAATAGGGTGCCACCGCTGGCGGACCGGAACAGGCCATCCTTGTTCTCTACTGCGCCAGTAAAGCTGCCTTTCTTGTGGCCGAAGAACTCGCTTTCCATCAGTTCCGATGGGATCGCGCCACAGTTTACGGCGATGAAGGGACCTTCGCGGCGTGGCCCTTGCAGGTGAATCATCCTGGCCACCAGTTCTTTACCACTGCCGGACTCGCCGCTGATGAACACCGGCGCCTGGCTGCGGGCCAATTTGCGAGTCTGGTTGCGCAATTTACGAATTTGCGGGGAATTGCCCAGTAGCAGTCCCGGTTCGTCGACTGCGTCGTCCTGCTCGGGCTTGGGCGGTGACAGGCGCAGGGCACTGTTCACGAGTTCCCTTAATCGTGGCAATTCCACCGGCTTGGAGACAAAGTCAAAAGCGCCCGCTTTCAACGATTGAATGGCAGTATCCATATTGCCGTAGGCAGTAATCACCGCGACCGGGGTGGCGGGTGAGTGCTGTTGTATCCATTGGACCAGCTCGATGCCATTGCCATCCGGCAGGTTCATGTCGGTCAGGCAAAGGTGATAGGCGCCACCGTCAAGCAGTTTGCGCGCGCTCGCCAGGTCGGCAGCGGTCTGCGCCTTGATGCCCATGCGGGTAAGGGTAATCTCCAGCAGATCCCTGATATCTGGCTCGTCGTCAACAATCAGCGCTGTATGAGTGGTCATCGTTGTGTGTTGTTTCCCTGTTATTCTCCGGCGCTCAGTATCCACAGGCGCTGTTTCAGATCAGCCGCCCGGGGTGCGCAAAGGTAATGCGAAAACAGCTGCCGGGCTGATTGTCATCCACCAAGGACAGGTGGGCCTGATTAGCCTCGCACAGTTCCCGGGCCAGATAAAGACCGAGGCCGGTACCGCTTTTGTCGGTGGTAAAGAAGGGTTCGAACACCGAGCTTTGGTGCTCGGCTGCGATGCCGGGACCAATGTCCCGAACGTCCACATAAGCGCGTTCCTGATCCACCGTGGCGCCGGCATGCAAAGAAATTCGGCGCTCACCGCTGTGTTGCTGGCTGTAGCGGAGGCCGTTGTCACACAGATTGACCATGACTTGCTCAATCTGGCTGGTGTCGAAGCGTGCCTGCGGAATGTTGTCATCGATACTCAGGTCGATGACTGAATGGGCGGCTTCATCCTGGGTTTGCAGATAATCGGTTTTGAATTCCGCGAGCCAGTCCCCGACATCAATCAGATTGGTGTTGGCGGCACGACGACGGGACAGGTCCAGAACGTTCTCCACAATGCCATTCACCCGTCGGGAGTGGCGGCGGATGATGTCCAGCATTTGCTGATCACTTTGATCCAGGTTGGGCGATTCTTCCATGAGCTGGGCGGCATGGCTGATCGCGCCCAGTGGGTTGCGAATCTCGTGGGCGATGCCCGCGGTCAACCGTCCCAGCGACGCCAGTTTCATTTGCTGGGCTTGTTGGGTGATCTTGCTCATGTCCTCGATGAACACCAGGATCTGATCACCGCGCTCCTGATCAAGCTGGGTAAAGTTGGCCTGTAACAGTGGTGAAGTCTGGAATGGGCGAAACGGTTCAATTCGGCGAGATGGGTCGTTGAGCCAGGCTTCCAGTCCCAGCTTGAGTGGTTGCGGAAGCACCCGCTCGCCATTGGTCTGGCCAATCTGGTGGTGGGAGGGCGAACCAAAGAGCAGTTCCTCCGCAGCGGCATTGACCAACCTGATCTGTCCGTTGCGATCCAGGACCAGGATGCCGGTACGCATGCGCTGGATGATCTGCTGATTGATCCGCTCCAGTTCCGCGATGCTCTGAGCGCGGCTGTTTGCGAGAGCTTCACTGCTGCGCATGCGTCTCGAAATCGACTGCAGAACGAAGGCAGCCGCGAAGTACAGAATGCCCAAAGAGCCTGCGCGCACGATGTCATCCGCAGGCGCGTCCAGGGCCAGTACGGACCAGCCGGAAATGCCCAGCGAACAGATGGCTGCGAGAGCGGCATAGAAAAAGCCCATTCGGCTCGGGGTCAGAATGTTCCCCGCCGCCACCGAGACAATCACCAGATTGGCGAGGCCATTGGTGATACCGGTGCTGGCCAGCAGTAGCCAGTGCATCAACAGAATGTCCAGCAGTATTGAAAGGGTTATATGGCGCCGACTGGGCCGAAAGCCGGCGAGAATGATCAGGGCGACAAACGCGTTCAATCCGAAATAGCCGGCCACGCCGGCCTGGTAATAGTCCAAGAGCCGAAAGCGGGAATCCAGGCTCATCGGTTCCACAAACAGCAGGCCAAGCAGCATCAGGCTCACCACCAGCCGGTAATGGTTATAAATCCGGAACAGCTTTTGTTGTTGATCGGCAGCAGGTGTCGGGCTGGTCTCGCCGGTGGAGATGGGATTTATTGCCATGTCTTTCGGGAATCCGCAGGTGGTCGGGAGAAATCCGTGTGTTTGCGGGGTTATAATAGCCTTTTCGCGGCAATGAGTTACAGGAGCCTATCTATGTCCGTCTCCGGGAGTGCAACATCCCCTCAACTTTCGTCCAGAAAACTCCGGGTTGTCATGGCCCAGCTGGATTTTCTGGTCGGTGACATTCCTGGAAACACGGAACTGGTGATCGAGGCCACCCGCCGCGCCGAGCAGGAGCATCAGGCCGACATTGTTGTCTTTCCCGAGCTGTGCCTCACTGGATACCCGCCTGAGGATTTGTTGCTGCGCCCCAGCCTCGAGATCCGGGTGCTGGAAGCCCTGGAACGGCTCCAGGGCGAAAACCTCGGGCCAGCCATGGTCATTGGCGCGCCGTTGAGAGACGGTGCGCTGCTCTACAACGCGGCGGTGGTGATCGAAGGTGGCCAGGAGACCGGGCGTTACTTCAAGCGCTTCCCGCCGAACTATCAGGTGTTCGATGAGAAGCGCTATTTTGCCGAAGGCCATGAGGCCTTCACCCTCGACATCCGCGGCGTGCCGGTGGGCATCACGGTGTGCGAGGACATCTGGAAGGATGGCCCGGTGGAGGAAGCCGCCGCCGCTGGCGCCAAGCTGATTTTGAACCTGAACGCCTCACCGTACGACATCGACAAACAAGCCCGGCGCAAGGCGTTGTTGGAGCGCAAAGCGCGGGAAAACCAGGTCAGTATCGTGTACGTGAACACGGTCGGTGGCCAGGACGAGCTGGTGTTCGATGGTGGCTCCATGGTGTTCGATCATTCCGGCCAGATCGCCTGCGAGGCGCCGCAATTCAGTGATGGCCTGTTCCCGGTTGAGTTCCTGTGTGAGCACCATTGTCAGCCGGTGTCCCAGCCGCTGCCGCCCGAGCCGACGCTGGAGGCCAATGTCTACAGCGCGCTGGTGACAGGGGTTCGGGATTACGTCAACAAGAACGGGTTCCGTTCGGTGGTGCTGGGGCTGTCCGGGGGCATTGATTCGGCAGTAACCCTGGCCGTGGCCGTCGACGCACTTGGTAAGGATCGGGTGCGGGCAGTGATGATGCCGTTCCGCTACACCTCCAGCATGAGCCTGGAAGACGCCGAAGCCGAGGCGGTGGCGCTGGGTGTTCAATACGACGTGTTCTCCATCGAGCCCATGTACGACGCCTTCATGGCCAGCCTGGCCGAACCCTTCGAGGGCACCAAGCCGGACACCACCGAGGAAAACCTGCAGGCGCGTCTGCGTGGTGTACTGCTGATGTCCCTGTCCAACAAGTTTGGTTCGCTGGTGCTGACCACGGGCAACAAGAGCGAAATGGCGGTTGGTTACTCCACGCTGTACGGGGATATGGCTGGCGGTTTTGATGTCTTGAAGGATGTCCCCAAAACCCTGGTCTTCCGGTTGGCGACCTACAGGAACTCGCTGTCACCGGTGATCCCGGAGCGGGTCATTACCCGGCCGCCGTCAGCGGAATTGGCGCCGGACCAGAAAGATGAAGACAGCCTGCCGGGCTACGACGTGCTCGACCAGATCCTAAATCT
>JBPEXK010000033.1:0-3166 GCA_052031745.1 Marinobacter sp.
AGACCGGCGCCAAGGACAACATTCTTCAAATAAGTTCTGGCAGACATACCTTCATCCAGTTCGATGATTTGGGACCCCGGACGCGCCGGTCGGGCCATGAAAACACGTTACTGCGACACACGGCCGCGGCAAAAGTTCACCGCCGCCACCTTAACCAAAAAGTCTCGCCTCAACCACGGGGATGATGCGACTGATGCAACGACTGCAATCGCTGACGGGCGACATGGGTGTAGATTTGCGTGGTGGACAGGTCAGAGTGGCCGAGCAGCATCTGTACCACCCGCAGGTCGGCGCCGTGGTTCAGCAAGTGGGTGGCGAACGCATGCCGCAGGGTATGGGGCGACAGGTGCTTGCGGATACCCACACGGGCGGCATAGTGCTTGACCCGGTACCAGAAGGTCTGGCGGGTCATGGCCTCGGGGCGATTGCCCGGGAACAGCGCATCGCTGGAGCGCCCCTTGAGCAGCTCGCCACGAGCCTCCTTCATGTAGCGCACCAGCCAGTCCAGCGCCTCTTCCCCCAGAGGCACCAGGCGCTCCTTGCCACCCTTGCCACTGATCCGGACCACGCCCTGACGCAAGTTGACCTGATCAACCCGCAACTGGGTCAGCTCGGACACCCGCAGACCACAGCCGTACAGAATTTCCAGCATGGCCCTATCCCGCAGCTCGATCGGCAGCTCCGGGTCCGGCTCTGCCAGCAGAGCATCGACTTCTTCCTCGGTCAACGAATCCGGCAAACGGCGTGGCAAGCGCGGGCTGTCGATGCGCAGGGTCGGGTCCTCCGCAATCAACCCCTCCCGGAGCAGAAACCGGTAAAACCGACGCAGCCCGGAAAGCCGACGGGCCGCGGTGGAGGTCTTTACCCCTTCAGCCAGCCCCCGGGACATCCAGGCCAACAAGTCGCCCCGCGTTACGGCGGTAAGCGAGGGACGCCCCGGTTGCTCCTGCAGCCAGGCCGACAGCCGCAGCAGATCACTGCGGTAGGCCTGACGGGTTTTTTCACCGAGACCGTCCTCCAGCCAGATGGCGTCGGTGAATCGGGCGATCATCGCCTCATCTTCAGCTGTCAATACTCGACACCCTGTTATCCGCTCCACCAGAGCATGGCCAACGCGCCGGCCAGACGCAAAAAAGGCAGCCCGAGGCTGCCTTTTTCACAAGCGTTCTGTTCAGCGAGTGGCTGATCAGCCCAGCTTTTCCTTGATGCGAGCTGCCTTACCAGACAGGTCACGCAGGTAGTACAGCTTGGCCTGACGAACGTCACCGCGACGCTTCACGCTGATACCGTCGATCAGCTTGGAGAAGGTCTGGAAAGTACGCTCGACGCCCACACCGTAGGAAATCTTACGCACGGTGAAGGAGGAGTTCATGCCACGGTTACGCTTGCCGATGACAACACCCTCGAACGCCTGCAGACGCTCACGGTTACCCTCGGTTACGCGAACCTGTACGACCACGGTGTCACCCGGCGCGAACGCAGGGATTTCCTTGGTCATCTGTTCTGCTTCAAGTTGACTGATGATGTTGTTCTTGCCGCTCATCGTAATGCTCCTGATACCCAATCTTTTAATGCCCTGACCATTCAGAGGCACCCGGTTCGTTCAAAATCTCGTCCAGTAGCTGACGCTCTTCATCCGTAAACACCCGCTGCTCGAGCAGGTCGGGGCGTCGCTCCAGGGTTCGCCTCAGCGACTGTTTCAGTCGCCAACGCCGGATCTGATCATGGTGACCGCCCAATAAAACATCCGGCACCGCCTGACCGTCGTAAACTTCGGGCCGAGTGTAGTGCGGACAATCCAGCAAACCGTCAGCAAAGGAATCCTGCTCTGCCGACTGCGCATGACCCAGCGCTCCGGGGATGAGGCGTGTAACCGCATCAATGACGACCATGGCCGCCAATTCGCCACCGGACAGCACAAAATCGCCCAGTGACACTTCCCGATCGACTTCCGCCGAAATCAGGCGCTCATCCACACCCTCATAGCGACCTGCCACCAGGATCAGCCGTTCTTCCGCCGCAAGCGACTCGACCACACCCTGATTCAGTGTCTCGCCCTGGGGTGACAAATACACCACACAGGCTTTACCGGGTGCCGACTCCCGCGCCGCATGGATCGCGTCACGGAGAGGCTGAATCTTCATCAGCATCCCCGGACCACCACCATAAGGCCGGTCGTCCACTGTCCGGTGACGGTCGTGGGTGAAGTCACGGGGATTCCAGCTCTGGAAGGTCAAGCGACCGTCGCGAACTGCCCTGCCCGTAATCCCATACTCAGTTACCGCACCGAACATCTCCGGGAACAGACTGACTGCGCCAATCCACACCCGTCAGAACTCCGGATCCCAGTCCACGACCATTCGACCGGCCGTCAGATCCACTTCCCTAACCACCTGTTCCGGCAGGTAGGGAATCAGACGCTCCCGCTGATCGATGGAGCCTGCCGAAGCACGCACCACGAGAACGTCGTTGGAACCCGTTTCAATCAGGTGGTGCACCGTACCCAGGCACTCACCCTCAGCTGTAGCCACCTCAAGACCTTCGAGCTGATACCAGTAGTACTCCCCATCGGGAAGTTCCGGCAGCTCCTGCGTGCTGACCTTAACGTCGGCACCGCGATACTTGAGAGCAACATCGCGATCATCAATGCCTTTAAGCCTGACGACGATCCCCTGCCCTTGGCGGCGACCCTCCTCAAGCTTGGCAGGAATACGCTTACCGTCGAGCTCGAGAGTCCAGTCGCGGTAGTTCAGTATTCCTTCCTTGGGGTCGGTGTAGGAGTAAACCTTAAGCCACCCCCTGACCCCAAAAACCGAGGTTATCCGGCCGATCACAGTTTCCTGCGAAGTCTGCGTCATGCCCTAAACCCCGGTCTTACTCGATCTTTACTCAGCGCCTTTCAGCAGCTGGGCAACGCGCTCACTGGCCTGGGCGCCTTGGCCCAACCAGAAATCAACACGCTCACGGTCTACACGCAGACGCTCTTCCTGACCACGGGCAACCGGGTTGAAAAAGCCAACGCGCTCAATGAAACGACCGTCGCGAGATTTGCGGCTGTCGGTGACTGTCAGATGGTAGAACGGGCGCTTCTTGGAGCCGCCACGAGCCAAACGGATTGTTACCATTTAACCAATATCCTGTTCTGTTGTACGAAACTTGTACGATT
>JBPEXK010000340.1:0-1843 GCA_052031745.1 Marinobacter sp.
TGCGCCCCGAGAATGGAAAACACGCCCAGACCAACGGCATCCGGCAGCACGATACGCGATTCCGGGATGCGCCCGGCCCGTTGCCAGTAGCTGAACACCACCGCCAGGATCAGAATCAGTATCGGCATTTCCTGGTGCTGGATCCAATACACCGGGTGGTTATCGAGGATCAGATCGCGAAGGGTGCCGCCGCCCATGGCGGTGATAAAACCGATGGTAAACACACCCACGGGATCCATGTTCTTGGCGCGCGCCACCAACATGCCGGAAATGGCAAAGGCGACGATTCCGATCATCTCAAGCAAGTAAACGATGTCGAACATGCACGATCCCGATTGGGCGGGTTGCTAGGACCGCCGTATTGCGTATTGAAAGGAAGGAAAACCGACGCCGGCAGCTTAGCCGAAATGGCTATCTGATTCACCTCCCGCTGAGGCGCCTGGGTCTGTGATCTGTGACGACAGGCGTGAGCGTAAAACGTATGAAATATGCAAGTATCAGGAAAAAGGAGTTGCTGATATGTCACTCATGCGTCTGGCGTACGCCAGCGAAGCCGCGTTTGAGCCCAAGCCCGTGAGTAATGGACCGATCGGGCAGGCGATGGAACCGACCGTGGCGCAAATCCTCTCCGTATCCCGACGCAACAATGCCCGGCATCAGCTGACCGGCGGCCTGTATTACGGCGGCGACCGGTTTTTTCAGTACCTGGAAGGCGAAGAAGAAGAGCTGCGACGAACCTACCAGAGGATTCTAGAAGATCATCGCCACAAGCACATCGTCACCTTGATCGACGAACCGCTGCCGGAGCGGACTATCACGAAATGGTCCATGAAGTACGTGCCTTTGTCGGCGGACATCCGGCGGTTTCTGGAGGATGAGCAGCTAGAGAGCTTCGATCCCACCCTTTTCAGTGCCCGTCAGTGTGAGGCCATGATTGATCTTATCCGCACCGCCAGCGTCAACGAGCATGGCTGGGCTCCGGACGAAGACGAATTCGATGAGGCCGATGAGTCTCGGGCCACGTCTATCGGATTGACGACGGGGTTGCTGGTGTCTGGCCTGTGCCTGTTGGGTGCTCTGATCTACGCTGCCTTCGGGCTGTGACCTGCATCGATCTCATTTATTTACTTCAATAAGCGGACTTCATTTGCTTCATGGGGCGACACTGGTTAGCTTGTCGAATACCTGAATCCAGACAGAACCTTGGCCTGTCTCGAGCCCAACAACAACGTCGCTACAGGAGTTCCCATGAAAGCCATCCTCTGCAAGGAATACGGCCCGGCTGACACGCTGGTGATTGAAGATGTCCCAAGCCCGGAAGTGAAGGGGCGCGGGGTTAAAGTGCGGGTCAAAGCAGCGGGCCTGAACTTTCCGGACACCCTGATCATCGAGAACAAGTACCAGCTCAAGCCAAGCCTGCCGTTTTCCCCCGGTGGCGAGATGGCCGGGGAAGTGGTGGAAGTGGGCGAGAAAGTCACCCGCTTCAAGCCCGGCGACCGGGTTGCCGGCCTGACCGGTTACGGCGCCTTTGCCGAGGAAGTGGTGGTGCCCGAGCAGAACCTGCTGCCAGTACCCGATGGCATGTCCGACGAAAAAGCCGCGGCCTTCACCATGGTTTACGGCACCTCCTACTACGCCCTCAAGCAGCGCGGCAACTTGCAGCCGGGCGAGAGCCTGCTGGTTCTGGGCGCCAGCGGCGGCGTTGGCCTGGCAACCGTGGAGCTGGGCAAAGCCATGGGCGCCCGGGTGATCGCGGCGGCGAGCTCCGATGAGAAATTAGCGGTAGCCAAGGCCGCCGGCGCCGACGAGCTGATCAACTACACCGAGCAGCCCCTGAAGGACA